>JAVEQW010000034.1:0-12954 GCA_034007385.1 Candidatus Izemoplasmatales bacterium | reverse complement strand
CTGGATTTTGGAAGTAATGGCAAGGTTTACGCCTTTGATTACGAGGGCAGACTCAAATTTGAGTTTGGAGCAGGTATTAGTCCAGCCAATGTAGTGGTGGTGGACAGGAAGGTTGTGGCGATGCCGTAATAAATAGGGCCTGCTGAAAAACTCACAACCATTTTATATTTCGGTCTCGTCCAGAAAGACGAGACCGAAATATAAAAGCATGGAATGTGGACGTATGGCGAGAAAAATCCTGCATGTAACATAAAAAATATCATCATATCATGCTGGCATCCAATGACATATTATTTTTTCAGCAGACCCTAAATATGCTTTGGAAATCAAATCGTTAAGATCAAAAGGCGCGTTGAGAAATTTCTTCAACCGGGAAACTTCAGCAAAGACTTTGTGCATTAGCTTTCCACAAACCCAAAGTCCCGGAAATACTAACCAGGGAACTTGCCACCACGCGATTTAAAATGTTTTCAGAATAACATATTAATACTCTCATGTTGTGTACATGGCATTTTTATTCATGTCATGTCTTTAATCTTGTTCTAAATTCATTATAATGTTTTTTAATCCTATCTATATAATCTTTATCCGAAAATAGTATTTGATTAAACATTTTCAGAACCCTGTCTGAGATATCTGATTGATACTGAAATGCATCTAAAGATGGCCCCTTTATCTCTTCAATATTTTCTTCGTCAAAAAACTTGAATTCCTTTTTATAGAAAGAGAGTTTTTCCCATCCAAAAGCGATGGTTGCAACTATTTTTTGGTTTTTGAAAACTTGCAAAAACACCCTGCGGCAATCGCATTCATCACAGAAAAGTTCTATGAAAACATATTCACCCCGAGGAAGGTTAAATTCATTGTTACTTTGAAGTATGGAAATTACCCGGGTTTCTTTTTCAGCAATCGCAGGGCAAATTTCAAGAAATGGTATGTACGGCATATATTAAAAAATATTGTTATCCGGAAAAAACCAATATAAAGAAGTTGCATAACGCAATCTTATTATTATCAGAGGCTTTCGAATTGTATTTCGCTGCTTTATGAAAGTAAGCCCCCTTTAGAACAGAGCCAATTGTTCCTCGTTAATGAATGTTTTGTGCCAATCTTTATCCGGATTTTCCAGAAAACGAATCAAATGAATATAATTGAACAAATGAATCTTACAAAAACTTACCAAATTTGAAAAGGCCCAGCTCCGTTTGAGACTTTTTTGTATCACAGTCATCAGCAAGTTTGCTATCAAAGCGCAATAGATCTGTATTTTTATGGCGTTTTCATTGTCTCCAAGAAAATATTTCAAGAGGAAGTCCTGTTTTAATTGCTTGAACAACTCTATTTGCCACCGAAGCTTATAAATAACGCCAATCAGGTCTGCCCGCATTTCAAATAGATTGGTCAGAAACTCAAATACTCGCTTTAGCTCTCGGTCATAAAACTTTACTCTTCTGAGCTTTAGTTTACTTTGACCCTCTTTATCTTTTACGGTAATTGTGATAATTTCGTCTTCTAAGACACCTGAATGTATATGCTCTTCAATGGATAGATTTTCAACTGATTCATATACAGCATTATCCTTAAGGCGAGTAACAAAACCTGTTTGATTTTCGCAAAACATGTGGAACGCTTTGTAATCGTTGTATACTTTATCAAATACATAAATCGTATTCGCATCCATTTTAAGTTTACTGAGTAAAATATGGTCATGTGTAGTTGCGGGGGTGAACCATATCATTTTGGGAACCGCCTCATCAACATTCATGATCGTATGCACCTTAATTCCTCCTTTTCTCCTGCCATTTTGCGGATTCCGGCCAACACATTTTAAAATTTCCTGGAAAAGACTTATCGTAGTGCTATCAATTATCTCTATCTTTTTCTTAATCACTCCCTAATCCGGCTGTCCGATATAAGATGTCCATTTTGGAGGAGCAATTGATTGTAGATATAACCAAATACTTCAGCAATACGTTGTTGAATGGAATCGCTCAAAGTGCTTCGTCGGGGGATACAATTCATCTGAAAATGCCTGGTTTTGTCAGACAAGCCGAGCATTGCACCGCAAACTTCACGCAATGAAGTGCATTTTGCCAATGCACAAAAAAGCATGCTTATCAAATAATCCTTGGTCATAAACTTCTTTACATACCGGTCAGAATCATAACGAATGACCGCTTTTTCAATAATTGCTGGGTCAATTAATGAAATCATCTGTCCGAAAACCGATGAACCGAAAAAACGTGTACTTTTATCCTTGTAGTATTATATTTTTGCGTGACCTTTATTTTATATTTATACTTTCGTTTTAGCACATAATCCGCTATTTTTTATATCATTGTTACAACTGGTGTTATTTTAGCGTTTCTGGATTTGCGATATTTGTTGGATTGCCATTTATATAATTCATTATATTTTCAAAAGCCTTTCCAAAGTATATTTCATATCCGTTTTTTTCGACGTAGCCTAAATGAGGTGTACAAATAACATTATCCATTTTCAACAATTCAAAATTGGTATCATAAATTGGTTCATTCTCATAAACATCAACGCCGACATAAATCATTTTCCGGATTTTAAAACATTAAGCAATGCGTCATTTTCTATTAATTCTGCTCTTGCAGTATTAATCAAAACGGCATTTTCTTTCATATTCTGCAAATCGCTTTCTTTTACACATCCATTTGTAACATCATTTAAACGTAAATGAAGCGTAATAATATCTGAATTTTTAAAGAAAAAATCTTTGGTTTCGGCTTGTTCAAAACCGTCCTCAACTGCTTTTTTTTGGGAATTTTCGCTGCCCCAGATTAAAACTTTCGCCCCGAAAACTTTCGCATACTGTGCAATTCTTTGTCCTATTTTTCCATATCCCCAAATACCAATAGTTTTTCCGCTAATCGTCGAAGCAATATTGATTTGCCAATTACCTTTTTTCATTCCTTCAATTGATTGAGGGATTTGTCTAACAGTATTCATTAGTAAAGCCCAAGCTAATTCAGCGGGTGCAATTGGTGACCCAACTCCTTCAGCTACTGCAACATTATGTTTTGAACAAGCAATAAGATCTAAATGATTTGAAATTTTTCCTGTTTGACTAATTAATTTTAAATTAGGAAGTTTGCTTAAAAGCTCACCATTAATTTCAGTTCTTTCTCTTGTTAAAACTAATATTTCGCTTTCTGAAATTAGAGATGCAAGTTTATCAGGGTCTTTTTCTGTTTTATGTAATATTTGAACATTTTGTCCTTTTAAAAGGTCAAAACATTTAAGCTTTTCAATAACATTTTGATAATCGTCTAAAATCGAAATTTTCATCGTTTGTAATTTTATGATTCGGGTTTTACTCACTTACTGCTAACATCTGTATATATCAACCGTTTGTAAAATCATTATAGACATAGTTCTCAACAACATCCGGCTCAAGATTTTCACTATCCGCAACAATTGTTTAATTATCAAACTTACTTTTCATAATTTCAGATTTCTTCTGTGTTGGCATCATAAGTTAGATTTATCACAATTTTTTACTAAGCATCAACTTTCGGTTTGACGCTCAAAAGCTACAATTACTATTTACTCTTGCACTTAATGTTCCATTCACTTTTAAGATGACCATATACTATATCATCCACCCATTTTCCATCAATCAATAGGCTTTCTTTAAAATGAGCTTCTTTTCTAAAGTTCAATCTTTCTAAAAGACGTATCAAACTGCTGTTTTTAGGATCGACTGACCCTATTATTCGATGTTTATTTAGCGAATTAAATAAGTAATCAATTGTAATTTTCATTGCTTCAGTCACAAATCCCTTTCCTTGGTGGTCTTTACTCAATGTACATCCGAGTTCACATTGAAATCCATCCTCTCCAATGAAATGCACTCCTATGGCTGTGATTTTGTTTCGTAATAATTCGTCATTCCTTTACAGGTTGTGAAAAACATTGAAACTAAACATGTTAGCCCCTTCGATCCGCTGACTTTCATCAGTTGCATCACTACTACGAGCTAATCCGTCCCTATCGTCTCGTGCCATCCTTGCACGTTTGCGTCTCCCGATGCAACATCTGGATTAACAAAGCGATGATAAGTTCTCTTGTTCCATACAAAAGCCTGTGTATAGTTCTTGTCAGCTTTGTCCCGGATGCCCTGTAACCGGAAATTAGGTCGTCTGTTACAGTCTATCGCAAAGAAATCCGTTACTCCTTGCTTTTGACATCATCTAAACCGCTATCGAGACCTCAGTCGCTGATTTACTCTATTCAACTCCTATACACGCACTTGCGAAAGTCGAGCTTTCGCTTTTCCTTATCGTTCACCACCGCACCAGTTTCCAAGCACCGCAGCATAAGGTAGTTTGCAAATTGCTCCTAACAGCCATTTGCGGAAGGCCTTCTCTTTTAGTTTGTTTGCCATCGGTTGGCCAGTCTGTTCGCTCGACCTCCACACTTTCTGTGCTTACTCCCTAAAAGTCTTCCATCTTTTGTAAAGCATTCAACCAACTTGCGTTGGCTAATTCAAGACACACACGGTTGATGGTATGGCGTCGTGCGGGATTACAAAGCTATCTCCTATCAGTTTACACCGACTTTTTTACGAGCCGCAAACGCTCGAAAACCTCTGAAGCCCACATGCACTTTACCATTTGTTGTGCCGTCGTGCTTTATATTCGCTCATTCCATATTTTAGGATTTCTACTTGTATGGAAAATCGCAATTACTTGTATCACTGTTTCAACAATTCGATAGTAAATTAAAAATGGGAACTTTTTTATTACATGTTTTCTTACATCTTTGTGAGCAATTGGAAAAAAATTTGGGTTTTGCTTGATATCCTCTAATCCGAGGTTAATTCGCTGAAATAAAACGTCTGCAACCTTGGGGCTGTCCTCGTTATAAAATTCATATGATTTATCAAAGTCAACCTCTGCCTCGTCTAATAATTCAATACTAAACGGCCTTGTCTTCATATTTCTTTTTAATCAAGTCCCAATTCTTAAAAGTCGTTTCGCCATTTTCTATTCTTTGCAGCCTTTTATCAAGCAAATCCTTATGCTCGCTTGGTAGCTCCTGCAATTCTTCTTTCACATTAACAATCTCAATGTAATCAATTTCTTTGATTAGATTAAGAAAGGCAGCTATTTTACTCTGCTCTTTTATATTAATTGTAAGTTCCATATCAAATCATTTTAGACAAAGATACTGATTTAAAATGCGATTGTCGATTTTAGAAGCATAAAGGTTCGTAAATTCTATTCTGAATCAAATACTATTGTTCGCTTTTTAAAAAGGTAAATCTTTTAGATCCGCATTATCAAGCGAACCAGGTTCTTTGTTATTTTGCTTACTGAAATTATTGTTAGAATCTTTTTCGTTATTCATTAACTCATAGTCTCCATTCAAATAGAAATCTATGTCAGACGCATTTTTCTCGTAAAATTCATCTGATGGAATGCCATCAATTACATGTATTTTACGGAACTTCATTTTCCCTCCGACAAAGAAGTACTGCTTTATAAATTCACATCCATTCTTATCTCTAAGAATCTTTTTCTTCTTTTTATTTTTCACTTATCCTTAATCCTAATTTAGTTGCACACGGTTTTTTTTATTTTTATCTAATCCTATTCGGTCAATAAATGAACGGTATCAGCATTTTTGTCTTTTTTGCATATTCATCATAGCCTTTACCATATTTGCTTTTTAGGTATTTGTCAAGTTTCGGTGCGTTAAAAAAAGCGAAAAAGCTAAATAGAAAAATGGGAATTGCTATCGAGTACCAATTTTTCGTGATAAGTGCGTAGGCAATTACCCATAAAATATCTCCGAAATAATTTATATGCCGTGAATATTTGAAAAATCCTTTGGTATATATTTTCCCTTTATTTTCAGCTTTCTTTTTCCATTCATTCCTTAAAATTTCACCACCGCTATTCAACACACACCCAATTATAAATAACCCAATCGCAAAATAATCAAGTCCATCAATTGGTGCTGAAATTGGCAATACGAATAATGGGTAACCTATAAAATAAAGGGCAAAAGCAAAGGGAACGCTTACACTCTCTTCCCAAGGTATTTTTCTCTTTAACAGGACAATCATCATATATGCAAGTCGGAAAAAAATTATGACGTTGAAAATAAAAATAATTATTCTTCTATCAATATTTTCGGTCGCATTGTGAATGTGCAAATGCTTTTCAATCCAAGCTCCACCGTTTTGGAATAAAATTAAATAGGAGAGCCATAAAATCAGGATTTCAATTAGGTGAATAACAACCTTCTGTGGGATGCTTTTACTTTTTTGTCCGTATAGTTCCATTTTTTGAATTATTTAGATTTTTGTGTACACGGTCGAATTTTCCTTATTATCGTTTTTTTAGCTTACCGCTAACGGTTTGCAGCTATAAGAAGTAGGCGATTTCGAGGCACGAAACTGTCAACCTGCACGAAAGTCTGATTGAAAAACTGAACTTCATTTAACCACTGAACCGCCAATTTCTTTTAGGTGCTGTTGAACTAAATCCGCCTTAGGCGGATAACTTTATCAAAAACACCCGATTCTTTCCGTTATACAAGAATTATTCACCTTAAATATTCTTGATATGAGAAAGAAATCGGGTTTAACCATTTTAGAGCAGGCCATTGTGCGTGTTCCTGAGTTTGAAAACGTTGTTCATAAACTTGATGAACAGGTCGAGTTGCGCGGACAGAGTAAAAGTACACTAAAGAACTACTCCCGGCGTATTGCCTTGTTTGTGATTCATTTCGGGAAGTTGCCTGAACAGATTGAGCTTGTCGAAATGCGCTGCATTGAGCTTGTCGACTAGCATTTATATCTTTACGAAATCACGAAAATTCTCCCTATTTATCAAGGATGTTTCCGCATTGTATGTCTCTGTAAATGTTTGAGAGAAATTTGCTTTTTTACTATTCCATTTGAATTCATATCCAAATATTTGGCCACTACTTTCTTCCACTAAATCAATCTCTTGCTGTTGTTTAGTTCTCCAAAAATACATTTTTGAAAATGTGTCTTTGTAGAGGTTTTGTTTTCTCCTTTCAGAAACCAAAAAATTCTCCCAAAGCGCTCCTTTATCTACCCTTAAATCAAGCGGATTAAAGTTCCCAATTACCATATTTCTCACGCCATTATCATAGAAGTATATTTTTCGATTTTGTTTTATTTCGCTTCTCAGGTTTCTGCTGAAACTGTTCATTTTGAAAACGATATAGCCCTTTTCTAAAATCTCAATATATTTTTGAACAGTAACCTTATTAATCCCAACAGTCTGCGATAATTCATTGTAGTTTACTTCACTTCCCATTTGTAGAGCTAGAGCCTGCAAAAGTTTTTCAAGAACTTCTGGTTTTCTAATACCTGAAAATGCTAGAATATCTCTATACAAGTAACTATTTACAAGACTTTTCAGCGTTTCTTTTTCATTCCCTTGGTTATTAATTACTTCGGGGTAGAAACCATATAATAAACGATTCTCCAACTGTTGTTCTGAATTTACAAATCCAATTTTCTTCTCGTACTCTTCCCATGAGATGGGAAACAGTTCATACTCCCATTTCCTGCCTGTTAAAGGTTCATTTAACTCATTGCCAAGGTCAAATGAAGATGAGCCACTAACCAACAGTTGAACATCTTTGAACTGGTCAGTGATTATCTTCAGCGTTAATCCTATTCCTGAAATTCTTTGGGCTTCATCTAGAAATACTATTCTATTGTCCGCTAAAATTGTCCTTATTTGTTCAGTGTTGGGATTGGTTAACATAGACCTAATTGTAGGGTCATCTGCATCTAAGAACAAAAAATCGCTGTTCTTTAAAATGCGCTTTATCAGCGTTGTTTTTCCTACTTGTCTTGCACCTACCAAGACAATTGCTTTACCACTGCCAATCTTATCTCGTATTTTATTCTCTAATGTTCTGGTAATCATGTCTTTTTTCTTTCAAAGATACAAATTAAAATCATAATGACCGTAAAGTATAACTAAAAGTCATTACAGTATCCGTATGTTGCTTTTTATGCTTGTGCACAACGCCCGAGGCTAAGTGCAGGCGAGCATTTCAAAGCAATCAACTGTCAATAATGTACAATAATTATTAATAGTAAAATGCTTCAAATCAGCACAATCCGCTCGCTTGCATTTAGCTTTTGTTGAACTAAATCCGCCTTAGGCGGATAACTTTATCAAAAACACCCGATTCTTTCCGTTATACAAGAATTATTCACCTTAAATATTCTTGATATGAGAAAGAAATCGGGTTTAATCCCGAACCTTCGGGAAGAAGGCCATTATTCGTGTTCCGGAGTATGGACTACTTCAGCGGAAGCTAATAATCGCTGCTTCCGACAGCTATCGGAATTACAGACCATTTATATTCTTATTTATTGGCCGGTAGTATTTATTTATATATTTTGCTATCTTTCACTTTAATAACATTTAATAATCCAATTTTATATTCCCCATCAGGTGCAGGTTCACCATTAATCTTAACACTATCACCTGACCATGGAAATTTATTAATTTTATAAATTTCAATTTCCAGCTTACCCTCATTTACAGAATAGGTAATCCAAGTTTTTTCAAATTCTTTATTAGATATGTCTTTATTATCATTAATATCATCCGATTTTATTTCGCTTTGTTTTATTGCAAGAGTTGACGATTTATCCATGGCGTATATTAATCTATTTTTCATTTTATTGAATTCTTCGTGGTTGATTACTCCACTGTCTACGAGCTCTTTAATTTTCTTAAGGTCATCTGCAATATATGATACATTGTGTTGTGAAATATTTTCTAACATTTTTAGTTGTTTTTTCTGAGTTTCTAATATTTCAGTTTCATATTTTTCAGTTTCAATTAACTTAGATGTCAGAGTTATTATGAGCCCTATTAAAGGACTTAGTATTAGTGATAGAAAGAATGCGCCAGCAAATCCAATTTTTCTCTTTGAACCTAATGCGCCTATGACAATACTGAATATTATCCAGCCTAATATTGCACCTATCATAATTTCAGCTTTTTAGTTTATTATGTATTTTTATGTAAGTTGATATTTTTGGTTTGTTCATCACTTTTATATTAAGAGACTTTAAGTTTCAGAGTTGCCAAAATTACCGCCAACTGTTAGTATAAGAATAGTTGCCGATTGCGGAAGTAGATTGTTTCAATTTACCATTAAATTTTAAGCGGGCTGCAACCTCTAAATTACTACTGAACCGACTATTATTTTTATACTTTGCAGAACTAAATCCGCATTCGCGGATAGCTTTTTCAAAAATACTCGATTCTTTCGTTAATTAGAAGTTTTTAAGAAATAAAATTTCAAATTATGAGAAAGAAAACGGGTTTTCCCATTTTGGAGCAGGACATTATACGTGTTCCAGCGTTTGGACGAGCTCAGCGTAAGCTAATAATCGCTGGGTTCCCGCTGAAGGCGGGACAGGCATTGCAGACCGCTCATTTTCCTATTTATAATGGGCAGGTTTTATTTTCTTTTGATATATACGCTTTCATTCAAATAATTATTGTCCTCATAAACTTTTATTCCGATTATGTAATCTTCAAAGTTGTAATAAAAAATACCATTATCCTTTTTAACAAAGTAAGGCTGCAATGATTTTTCTATTTCTTGTGTAAGTCTAATCTTATCTATAAAATCGAACCAGTCTATTGACAATAATCCAATTTTATCTTTTGATATTGCTTGTATTTGTCCGCCAATTTTCCTTTGCTATATGTGATATTTCCTTCAGAATCGTCCATTTTTGTATATCCTAATTGAACTATTAAACTTTCCCAATCTTCAAATGATAGGTCAAAATGTTTGATGATTGTTGCATTTGATATTTTTATGAATGATTCCTTAACAATCTTTCTCTGTTCAATTTCTGATTGTCCAAATAAGCAGGTAAAGTTTAACAATAGAACTGAGATTACATTCAATCTATTCATAATTATTATTTTATGAGATTTATTTGCCTTAAACTTGCCATAACGGATTACGCTATGGCAAGTGCGGGAATAAATTGTTGCTTAACTGTCTGCCAGCACAAATATAGCTAAAGATTCAAAACGTTTCAACTGTCGCGCATACCCGCATGATGTAGCGTTTAGTATGCCATCGCGCCGTATTTTCCTAAAGTTCAAGACTCAGTTTAAGGTGACCACCAAGTCCTTCACGAATTATTCTCTTTAGTGTCGAAAGTCGAATGTCGCTGGCATTATTCTCAATTCTGGAAATATAATTTTTTGTTGTCCCACATTTTAGGGCAAGTTCTTCCTGTGTCAGGTTTTGTTGTTTCCTGGCTTCTTGAATAAGCACGCCTATTTTGAAATTCTCGAAATCCTCTTCGTATTTTTCTCTTTTTGGGTTGCCAATAACTCCATATTTCTTGTCTATATGGTCATCCCAGGAGACAAGGTCATTTTCTTGATTTTTCTTCATAATATCTATTTTTTAAACGTTCTGCTTTTTCGATTTCATTTTTCGGGGTTTTGCCAGTCTTTTTCTGAAAACCATTCAGTAGAATGATCAAATTTCCTTCATCAAAGAAGCAGAAAATTCGGAAAATGTCTCTGCCTAGCTTGATTCTGATTTCAAAAAGTCCCTCAGTCCCTTCAAGGTGTTTGAAAAATTTCTCTGGAACCATTCTCAATGTTCGGACTAAACCAATTACCCAATCGATTTTGTCCTGAACTTCTGGTCTTTGAGAATAATAGAAGTCCCAGAATTCGGTTCCGTAAACGTAAGTTGTCCGCATAAATTTTTCAATAGCAGTGCAAAGTTACCTATTTAGACAACTAATTCCAAATTTTGATGAAATTTTCTAAAAAAGCATGATTTTTTTTAGCATGTGGCATAACGTTTGGCGGTATGAAAAGTGGCCGTTTGCGGGCAATTTCTTGTCAAGTTACACAAAACTTGAATCGGGCTACAACCCTTGAATAACCTACTATTTCGTCAATTTTTTATACCGCGTGTTGAACTAAATCCGCCTTCGCGGATAACTTTATCAAAAAAACCCATTTCTTTCCGTTATACAAGAATTATTCACTTTAAATAATCTTGATATGAGAAAGAAATCGGGTTTAACCATTTTAGAGCAGGCCATTGTGCTTGTTCCTGAGTTTGAAAACGTTGTTCATAAGCTTGATCAACAGGTCGAGTTACGCGGACAGAGTAAAAGTACATTAAAAAACTACACCCGGCGTATTGCCTTGTTTGTGTAAAACGTGAAATACAATAGAACTTAACAATCAGCTATACGTCTAAAATCCATCTAAAATATCCGGAAAGTACATACTTCGATAAACTCAGTAACCGTAGCCTGGGGTCGGATGCGCCGCATTGAGCCTGTCGAAATGCGCTGCATTGAGCCTGTCGAAATGTAGTTCAACCGGGAACCGAGGACGAAGGACGAGCTGAGCGTAAGCTAATAATCGTTGGGTCTTGCAGACCGCTCATATTCCTATTTATTGTGTTTAGTTTTTATTCAACCATTATTTTATATATTCCAGTTTGCTTATTCAATTTAAAATCTTATCCGTCGATTTCTATTTCGCGGGTTCGAATACGATTGAAGTCGAGTTTATAACTCGTACTTTAAAAGGAAAATATTTAGAATGTGTAAGCGATGCCACATAATATACCAAATTCCAATAAGCCATCTTTTTCACTTAAAAATAAATGTTTTTCGGATTTCGGATTTACAAAGAAAGTATATCTATCAGTACTGTATCTTGCACCAAAGCCGAACCCAGTTCCAATTCCAAATCCGCTGTATTCATTTTCTACAGCATCTTGATAATCTAATATTAAACCATAATTAATAAAGAAGTATTTTCCCAAACTATGATTCATATAAACTGGTAGCGAAATTAGATTGAAATCTTTATACCATGTGTCTACTTCAGGCTCGCCTGTGTATGCGGGTTTTATTTTTAATTTACCCCACGAGTAATTTAAGCCTAATTCTAATTTTGTTCTTCCTTTTTCGTTAATAGGTCTAAAATAACGAACTCCCAATGCGTTATTGTTTTGCAAATCAGTTGACCCAGTACCAGTTAAAAACCCCTGTCTTAAAATACTATAGGTTGCTGTGCCTATTGATTTGCCATAAGTAAGAGCAAACTCGTTTTTAGGCTGAGAATATGAGGTTAATGTAAACAAGGTTAGTATTACAATAATAAAAATAATTTTGGTTTTCATTTTTATTAAATTTAGGTATTAATACTGGTTATTCATTATTACAATCTGCTGTAAAATATTTATTGAATTTTTGATTAAGGTTTTCTTTATTGACTGATTTAAGGTTGCTTAGGTTGCGTTTCTCACAAAATTAAACACAACGGTTTGTGCAAGTGTAGTGCGGGATTTCGGAGCGGTTCACTTTCAAGCCCGCAAGTAGCCAATTCGTTTATTCAAAACTTCATTTTTACCGTCAATCGTCAAAGACGAATTGGCGGTGTTACAACAAAGCGAAAACGGCTGAATTACGCAGCCCACCCGCATTACATTTGCACATTGTTGAACTAAATCCGCCTTCGCGGATAACCAAAAAAACCCATTTCTTTCCGTTATACAAGAATTATTCACTTTAAATAATCTTGATATGAGAAAGAAATCGGGTTTAACCATTTTAGAGCAGGCCATTGTGCTTGTTCCTGAGTTTGAAAACGTTGTTCATAAACTTGATCAACAGGTCGAGTTGCGCGGACAGAGTAAAAGTACACTAAAGAACTACTCCCGGCGTATTGCCTTGTTTGTGATTCATTTCGGGAAGTTGCCTGAGCAGATCGACCCGTCTTTAAAGTTTATGCCTGAAGAAAAACCGGGCATTGATGATATAGTGAAACGAAAACAACCGCCCGAAACAAACCTGCAACGACTTGAACGACTCACCGGTATAAATCCATGCATCTGTCCCGTGTG
>JAVEQW010000120.1:0-2880 GCA_034007385.1 Candidatus Izemoplasmatales bacterium | reverse complement strand
CTTTTAATATATCTGTATTCATACTTGCAAATCCTTCGATAAAAACATTTTTTGATTTTATTTTTTATACTCATATATTATACAATATTAAAGCATTTTAAACAAAAGATTTTATATCGACGGTATAATTTTGATCAAGTCCTTTCTTCTAAAATTTTAAGTGATATAATTATGGGTAATAAAATCAATAAACTAAATGAATGTGATTAAATAAAAAAATGGAGATTTTGTCATGATAGAAATAATTGATAATAAGGGTAAATATTTATATCTTTTTGATGATTACCCTGTATTTGAACTTTACTTAGAACACGCGATTAATAATATGGATTATAAAATATTTGTTGACAATCTTGAAAACTCACAAGCTGCTCTGTTGTTTGCTGCACCTGCGTTTCTCTTAGTAGGCAATCCAAATATGATAAATAAAGATGATTTAAAAAGCATTCTTAAGAGCGGAAGTTGGATTATTTCACCATCCAATAGTTGGGACGTTTTTCTAGTAGAAACATTCGCAAAGGAGATTGACAGTTATCCCAGAGTTTTATTTGACGAATCCGAAATCGATCTATTAAAACTTGAAAGTTTAAGAAAGCCGCTCCCTGAAGAACTTAAAATTGTTCCAGTAGAAAAAAAGCACTTAGAAAAGGGCATGTTGAAGCATGAAATAATTGATAAGTTTTTCGTTAATATAGATTTTTTAAACGCTGGTTTCGGATTGGTTCTAGAAAACGCTGAAGGTGTTGTACACGGGTTTGCTGTAACTAATTATCCTGTTACTACCAAAGACAAAATTGAAGTTACCTATAGAGTTGGATATGATACTTTTGATAAATATAGAAATAAAGGCATTGGAACAACTCTTGTTAGTCTCTTTATCGAAGACTCAATTAAAAGAGGATTCAAACCTTTGTGGGACGCAGCTAATCAAACCTCAGCGAATATTGCTCTAAAGTTAGGTTATATCGAGAAGAAGCATTGGTTAATGCACCATATTAAATAAAGAAAAAAAAGATGCTGCCAGCATCTTTTTCTCTTTATGTTTCAAATATGATTAATCGATTATATATTTCAACATTCTTAAAATCATAATTTTCTTTGATATACTGAAAGGTTTGTTTTGAATAGAAAAATACATGTGTTTCATCATTTTTATAATACCATTTAGAAAAATCAGTAGTGCTTTTAAATGGATCGGTCATCAATATCAACTTTGAGTTAGGATTCAACAAACTTCTAAGCAATTTAAACTCTTTGTCTGGGTTATGAAAGTGCTCTATTACCTCGCAAGAAATAATGAAATCATACTTGCTATCAAGTAAACTTAAATCATTATGAAAGAAAGGGTCATATATTTTTATCTTATAGCCTTTGCTTTTTAAAATTTCAGATATAACCGGTCCATGGCCAGCTCCAAAGTCCAGTCCCAACGAATCTGTCGATATATTATCTGTAACAAAAGAGGTTATTGGTTTAACAAAGTTTTGATAACCTAAATCGCTAATATCATTGTTGTGAAGTTCATAACGCTTCTTTTCATTTTCCAAGGATATATAAAAACTAGGGTCCATCTGAACTGAATTACAGTATGGACAAAATAAATAGTTTTTCTTTCTAGTTTTTGCATATTCTATTGTTTCATTATTGCATAATGAGCACAGGTGTTTTTTCATAAGTTCTTCCTTTGTTCAAATTGATGTAATATTTATTATAACATTTATTTAAGTATTATTGTTTGATATAATTAACTAGGACTTTAAATTACGTTGTTTTGGAGGATTTTACTTTGAAGATAAGAAAAAAAGATGTTAAAGAGCTTTATCAATCAATCAAAGCCAAGATTAAATCACTTGATTTTGATAAGATTTATAAAGGATTCAAGCCTTTTGATTTTGCACTTTATACTGACGATTTTGTGGTATTGAAAGATCAGATTATTAAGTATGATAATCGCTTTATTGGGAACACTGCAATTATGTATGAGGGAGATTATCTGGCGATTTGGAAGATAGAATCAATATTTGTTCACTTTAATATAATTACTAGCAAAATAGTCCATGAAATGTTTCATGCTTATCAATATAAATGTGGAGAAAAGAGATTCCCAAATGAGTTTTTTGGCTTAGGATATAAGTATGAAAAATATAATATAGCAACTAAATATGATGAAACAAAGTTTCTGTTGCAAGCTATTGAGGAAGAAGATATGACAAGTTTGCTTAAATTCATAACTTTGAGAGAAAAAAGAAGAAGCGAATATGAGTTTGATTTGTTATACGAAGAAGGAATTGAAACAGTTGAGGGAACTGCTAAATATGTTGAGTTGCAAGTGTTAAGTCAATTAAGCTTAAATGATTATCAAAAAGTATATGATGAAATTAAAAACAATATTAAAAATATCAAAAATTATATACCAATCAGATGGGTTTCGTATGATATTGGATGTTTGATATTGATGGCGAAGGATAGATTTAATATCGAATTTAAAGCGGAAATCGGGACTGAAACAAACAATATCTACAACTTAATATTTTCTGATTATCAAGCGATTGATTTTTATCATGAAAACACTATTCTTGACTTGAGTTTCCTGGACCAATATTATCAAACAATAGTAGAAAGTATTAACAAGGTCTTGATATCTAATCCAAAAATCCATCAATGTGATCAAGTTATTGGTTTCGATCCTTTAAATAGTTTCAGAATCGACAAATATATTTACTATCGTCATTTTGTTATGATTAAGCAACAAGGGAAGGACGTCTTTATTCATAACGAATCTGTTGGCGAAGTAAATGAATTAAATCAAGTATTTGCAGTTTATGAAAGAGTTGCATAATACATTTTCATAATTATAAAGGAGTTGAAAATTCAACTCCT
>JAVEQW010000119.1:0-2927 GCA_034007385.1 Candidatus Izemoplasmatales bacterium | reverse complement strand
CAATTATCAAAGAAGATTCGGTTTATATTGTTATTTAAAATGAGGTGCTGATGAAAAGGTTAAAAAAATTACTATTGATTATTTTTATCATAGTTATACTTTTTGGTTTAATGTACGCTTTACCAAAACCAAAATATAGAAATGATAATATCTGGCTAAAAGAAAACAATGATAATAAAGTATTAGTAATGGCTCATGGTGGAGGACAAGGGTATTATCCGTCCAACACTATGGCCGCTTTTAAAAATAGTTATAATCTTGGTGTGGATGTTTTAGAGATGGACGTTCAAATGACAAAAGATAATATTTTGGTTTTGAGACATGGAGAAAACAAAACCGGAAACATTCGTCATATGAGCAACTGCGACACCGTAATTTGGAAGGAAAATTACCAGGATCTATACGAAACATGTAATTTTGGTTATAATTATTTGAATTCGGATGATGAGTATCCTTATAGAGATATGACGAGTCAAGAGTGGATAGAAGCTGAAGTATACCTAACTAAATTGGAAGATCTTTTTATTGAGTTTGGTGATTCTATTCTATATAATATAGAAATCAAAGCCGACGCTGATGCACCTAGATTTGAAACAGCTGATGCACTTTATGATTTATTAAGTGAATATGAGTTAATAGAAGAAACCTTAGTTGCAACGAGTTTTGACGATATATCAAAATATATAGTAGATAAATATCCAGATATACAAATATCCACATCACAAAAAGAAGCTCAAAAAATTATCATTCCAGCATATACTTTAACTAGTGTATTTTATACACCAGGAGCATACTCGGCTGTTCAAATTCCTATGAGCTTTGGATTGCCGGTTATAGGTAGTTTGAATCTCTCTACAAAATTACTGGTTTCTACACTTCATCGTCATAACATGGCAGTCCATTATTGGACTATCAATGATGAAGACCAGATGCGAAAACTTATCGAAATCGGTTGCGATGGAATCATTACCGATTATCCTGACATCTTAATGAATATAATCAATGAATGAAAAAAAAGGCCAATTTAGTTGGCCTTTTCTATCGCTTGATTATATATTTTAATAAAATCTTCAACTTCAAAAATCATCGGCACTGGATATAATGGGTTCGCTTCTTTATATGCTCGTTTACTCATTAACAAAATATCTTCTTCCCTGATGTCCAAAGCTATCTTTTCCGGAATATTCATTTCTTTGTTCATCAGTTTAATCCAACTGATGAACTGAATAGCGTTTTCCTTTTCCTCTAGAGGATTGGCATTGCTATTTATCACTAGATATAATTCGGAAAGCTTTTTATAAGCTCTTTCTTGATAATATTTTAATACATGAGGCATCAAAACTGCATTTGCCAAACCGTGAGGTATATGATACATTCCACCTAATTGATGTGCTAAAGCATGAATATTACCGACATAAGCTCTTGTAAAAGCAACACCAGCTTGATAACTAGCTTTAAGCATGTTCATTCTAATAGTCAAATTACTACTATTATTATAAGCACTTAATAAGTTCTCGTTAATGGCTTTAACGGCTTCTTTAGCCATTCTTTTTGTTTTTTTAGTATTAGATCCACCTATGTAAGCTTCAACAGCGTGAGTTAAAGCATCCATTCCAGTTGTCGCTGTTATAGACTGCGGCAACTCCAAACAAGTTTTAGGATTTAAACAAGCTATTTTAGGAATTAATACAGGATCGTTAATGGCGTACTTTTCATTTGTTTCTTCATCTGTAACAACACATGCAACAGTAGCTTCACTACCAGTTCCAGCAGTTGTTGGCATTGCAATTAACAATGGTTGCTTTTTCAAAACTTTTAAAATACCCTTTCTAGATTGTAAAAAATGATTTGGATGTGTAAATCGAATTCCAATACCCTTAGCTAAATCAATTGCACTTCCACCGCCAATAGCGAATAAACCATCATAACTATCTTCCAAGTATTTTTTATAGGCGACCTCAATTAATTGAATTGAAGGATTTGGTTTTACCCCTGTAAAAATATTCGAAGAAATTTCGTGTTTTTCAAGTAGCCTTAATGTATCGCTGAAAAAATCAAATCTAATAATGTTTTCATCTGTAACTATAAAAAGTTTTTTTACATTGTTATGCTTAAGATACGCAGCCATTTCTTCCAAAGAATTTTCACCTTCAAATAGAAGCGGTTCTTTAAAAGGGAGAAAATACATTGAGAAATGTAGAATTTTTTGATAGACTCTAAAGCCTATTTTTTTAAATATATTCATATCAATCTCCTTATTTATTCGGATATAATCCTTGCGCTACCACCAACATGAACTTTATGAATTTCTTTTTCTTTAATTTCTAATTTAACCACAATTTCGGATGGTTGATTCATTGAATATCCTTGTCTTAAAATAAAATTATCTTTTTTTACAAAATGTGTGTAAAGATAACTTGCTAAAGCTCCATTGGAAGTTCCGGTTGCACTTTCTTCATTAATACCTACAACTGGTGCAAAATTTCTACCATAGGCATCAACTTCTTCAACTAAGGCAAAGGCATGGATGCCAATTGCATCATATCGATTTGATAATTCCGTCATTTTTTCAAAATCCGGATTTAACTTATTTAGTACTTCTAGGTTTTTAACTGGAAGAAATATCTCTCTAATCCCCGTTGATACAACTTGAATTGGTAAGTTCTCATTAACCTCTAGATTCGAAAAACAAGAAGCAACTTCTTCATAACTTAGAACTTCACTGAAAATCGGTTTAGGCTGTTGCATGAAAACCATATCTTCTCTAACATCCAAACTCAGTATTCCCGCTTTAGTTTCTTGAGTATAAATTCCGCTTTTTATTATCTCTAAATCCCTTAAAAGATTAAAGGTAGCCATTGTCGCGTGTCCGCATAAATCAACTTCTGAAGCAGGTGTAAAGAAACGAACCTTAAAATCAGCTAAAT
>JAVEQW010000033.1:6300-13587 GCA_034007385.1 Candidatus Izemoplasmatales bacterium | reverse complement strand
GAAATTGAGGTAATATATTTATTAAGTTTCAAATAGTAATAATGTTCTTTCGAATAAGCTACAGTTGCAAAGTTAAACATTAAGATTATTAAAAATCCAACGACGAATGCAAGTATTGGTAAAATCTGATAATTTGCCAAAAACATATAAAGTACCGTCAACAGCATCATCAAAATTATCGACATAACAACCAGAGCATTTTGACCAACAAAATGCTTAGTTTCCAGATATTCACGATAATATTGAGTTTCAGGGAAGACAAAGTACTTCTTTTTCAATGTTTATCTCCTATAAAGGTTGTTTTTTTATCTTGGCAAACTGTCTTGGATAGATTGATGGAGTATTTTTAATTTTCTTAAAGACTAATAAAACATGTGTTAAATCAGTTTCAATATCATATTCGATGATTCTTTCTAAAATCGCTCCTAGTTGATTGATTGCATTCTTCGCTTCATCCAACTCTGTTTGATAATTAGCTGATTTGTAGGCAACAAAATAACCGTCTTTCTTCACATAAGGCAAAGCTAATTCAGCTAGGATATTTAATCTGGCTACCGCTCTAGCTGTGACAAAGTCAAATAATCTGTCCTTACTCATTTCTTCAGCTCTACCGTGGATTAGTGTTATTTTTTCAATATTTATTTTTTCTGATAGTTCTTTAAGAAAATTAATCCTTTTGTTTAATCCATCGATAATTGTTACATCCAATGTATTGCATAATATTTTTAAAGGTATGCTTGGAAAACCTGCTCCTGCACCAATATCAAGAATTGATTTGTTTTTTAGATCGAAGACTTCACTCAAAAAAATCGAGTCATAAAAATGCTTTTTATAAACCTCGTTCTCTTCAGTGATATTCGTTAGATTCATTACCTTGTTTTTTTCTACCAGAAAGTTATAATAAGTGGAAAAATTAGGATTTTTTAATGAATCCCAAAGTTTATGATTAAAATCGTAAGCAATTGTTTCCATAAATCTCTCCCGGTTGTTAATATTCTATCATAAAGAGATAGATTTTGTCATAGACTTCATGAAACTTTATGTTTCATAGACTTTTCAAATGTAAAAGTAACATCTGAATATCAGCTGGGTTAACTCCGGAAATTCTTGAAGCTTGAGAGATTGTTAAAGGTCTTATTTTCGATAATTTAGCTCTAGCTTCAAGAGCCAAATTATGAACTTTATTATAATCAATATCTACAGGTATTTTGATATTGTTCTCTTTAATTAATTTCTCAGCTTCTTTAATGCTTTTATTTATATATCCTGCATATTTAATGTTAATTTCAACTTGTTCTTTAACTTCTTCAGTTAAGTCTATATTTCTTTTATCAATATTACTAATATCTTCGTAAGTTATTTCAGGTCTTTTTAGTATTTCTGCTAAAGATACTTTTCCTCTAATAGGCGGATAGTTTTTACCAACAAAATAATCAGCAACTTCTTTTGTTGGAGTTATTAAAGTGTTATTTAAATATTCGATTTCTTTTTCAATCAAACTTTTTTTATTAACGAAATTTCGGTACCTTTCATCGCTAATCAAGCCAACTTTTCTTCCATAATCAGTTAGTCTTAAATCGGCGTTGTCATGTCTTAACAATAGACGAAACTCCGCTCTTGATGTAAGCATACGGTATGGTTCGTTTGTTCCTTTAGTGACTAGATCATCAATCAAAACACCGATATAAGCTTCATCTCTACGAAGGATTAACGGCTCTTTTTTCTCTAATTTCAAACTAGCATTTATTCCTGCCATCAAACCTTGAGCAGCCGCTTCTTCATAACCGCTAGTTCCATTTACTTGACCAGCGAAGAAGAGATTTTTAATAATTTTAGATTCAAGTGTTGGCCATAAATCTTTGGAATCTATGGCATCATATTCAATAGCATATGCATACTTTACAATTTCCGCATTTTCTAATCCAGGTAAAGATTTAACCATTTTTTCTTGAACTTCAAAAGGCATTGAAGTTGAAAAACCTTGGAGATAAACTTCATCTAAAGACGCAGACTCCGGTTCGATAAAAAGTTGATGTCTTTCTTTATCGGAAAAACGAACTAATTTATCTTCTATAGACGGACAATATCTTGGGCCTACACCTTCAACCAAACCGCTGTACATAGCTGATTTTGTCAGATTATTCAAAATTATTTCATGTGTTATAGGAGCTGTATGGATCAAGTAGCAAGGCCACTCTTTATCAAGTATTCTTAAATGTTCTTTTTCAAAACTAAAACTATGAATAAACCCATCTCCAGGAGATAGTTCCATCTTCGAAAAATCAATGCTGTCGCGTTTTATTCTTGGTGGTGTACCAGTCTTTAGTCTAAATGTTCGATGACCAATTTCTCTTAAATGTTTGCTTAAACCAACAGATGCTTTTTGATTATCAGGGCCTTGAGATTTAGCGGTTGAACCAACTAAAATCTTAGCTTCCATAAAGGTCCCGGTTGTAATGATAACTATCTTACTCATGTAAGAAGTTCCATCTTCTAATTTAAGTCCCTTAACTTCGTTGTTTTCTATAATTAACTCTTTTACGTAAGCTTCTTTTAACTCAAGATTATTAGTTCTTTCTAAAGTTTTTAGCATTTCTTTAGGGTATTCCAACTTGTCTGATTGCGCTCTTAAAGCTCTAACAGCTGGTCCTTTAGACCTATTGAGCATTTTCACTTGTAAGCACGTTTTATCGGTGTTTTTACCCATTTCTCCACCTAAAGCATCTATCTCTCGCACTAAAGTTCCTTTTGCAGGACCTCCAATCGAAGGATTGCACGGCATAAAAGAAACCATTTTAAGGTTTCCGGTTATTAACATTGTATTTTTATTCAATCTAGCTGTGGCTAATGCTGCTTCTACACCAGCATGTCCTCCCCCTACAACTATTACATCATACATAAAATCACTTTCTTTCAAAACATCAAATCAAACCATAATGTTTCATTGCATTATATATTCCATTATCATTTACATCAGTTGTAACATATTCAGCAATTTTTTTCAATTCTTCTACCGCGTTTCCCATAGCTATGCCATGCTTTACGCTTTTTAACATTAACATATCATTAAAATTATCCCCGATTGCATAAACATCGTCCATTGGATAATTCAAATAATCGATAACTGCTTTTATGCCATCAGCTTTTAGATTGCCTGCAGGATTAATGTCATATCCATACTGACTGGATTTGTTAAATTGAAGCTCAGGAAAATCGGGAGCTACGTTTTTTACAACGTCATCATCAAAAAGAAGCATCGCAAATACATATCTGTTAGGATAGAATTTATGATCTAATCTAGCAATGTCCAAGTTGTAATTCATCGAAAATTTGTCTGAAGCGTCAGTATCTTTGCGATAAGATATATACTCGTCTAAATACTCCACTACAAGGTCGAACTTATCTTTGTCGGCTCTATCCATCATTCTTTTAATGACTTTATTGTCAATATAGTTTTCTCTGATGATTTTATTGTCAAAAATAACAATTCCACCATTAGCCATAACCATATTTTCAATTCCTAATTCTTGGTCGATGCCATAAATTAAATTAGGATTTCTTCCTGTAGCTATCACAACTATATGATTATTGTCCTTTAGTAATTGAATTGTTTCTTTAACACCTTTTGCTGGTTTACCTTGATATAAAACCGTATTGTCCAAGTCTAAAAAGATTAAAGCCATGATAAACACCTTCTTTGATTAAAAGAATCTCAAGTGAAGCATCCCCACCCACATAAACACCTTACTTAAGGCTGCTTCCGTCAAGACCTGACCTAATTCGTGGGCATCTATTGAGTGAAGATGCTTCATTTGAGATTCCTTATTTATTATAACATAAAATTACATTTTTTCAATTTATTTAATCAGTAGAATTAATGATTTGTAAATGAGATGATTGACTCTCTATTTTATTGAAGCCTCAATAAATTTTGAAAATAATGGATGTGGTTTATCAGGTCTTGATAAAAACTCCGGATGAAATTGAGTTGCTATGAAGAACGGATGATTTTTAAGTTCAATTATTTCCACTAAGTTCATACTATTATTTATTCCTGAAAACACCATACCTTTTTCTTTCAAACTATTTAAAAATTGATTGTTGAATTCGTAACGATGACGATGCCTTTCTAATATTTGATTATTCTTATAAGCATTAAACGCTATCGTATTTGATTCTAAATCACACTCATAAGCTCCTAGTCTTAATGTTCCTCCATAATTTATACCTTGGTATTGATTAGGAAGATAATCTATAACATTATTTAGTGTTTTAGGGTCAAACTCCGTTGAATTGGCATCCTTTAATCCACATACGTTTCTAGCGAATTCAATAACTGATAACTGCATTCCCAAACAAATTCCCAGTAAAGGAACATTGTTTTCTCTTGCATATTTGATAGCAAGTATCTTGCCTTCAATACCTCTTTTTCCAAAACCGCCAGGAATTAAAATCCCGTCTGCAGATTTTAGTAAATCATAAACATTATCTTCAGTGACTTTAGTTGAATCAATCCAGTCAATTTCAACTTCTGTGTTGTGTTCATAGCCTGCGTGGTTCAAACTTTCTGAAACTGATAAATAGGCATCTCTTAAAGAAACATATTTACCTACTAAAGCAATTTTTGTTTTATTTTTTAAAGATTTAATTCTTTGAA
Source organism: Candidatus Izemoplasmatales bacterium (assembly GCA_034007385.1). Taxonomy (GTDB): domain Bacteria; phylum Bacillota_I; class Bacilli_A; order Izemoplasmatales; family Hujiaoplasmataceae; genus UBA2289. The sequence continues at coordinate 8,930 of JAVEQW010000033.1, read as the reverse complement.
TCAAGTCTTCAAAGACTTTGATATCCGATGGTTTTTCAGTTAACTGTAGTTGCTTACAAACCAATAGATCAAGATTTTCTTTTTTTAAGTTCAACATAACTTCATAAAGAACATCAACATCTTTACATTCAATAACCGCTTCTTTTTTTACGTCACAGAAAAGTGCAACTTTTTCTTTTGATTCTTCCGGTATTGAAACCGCAGTTCTTAAGATAATTATATCTGGAGTAATTCCTAACGATCTTAATTCTTTCACACTATGTTGAGTAGGTTTGGTTTTTAATTCTCCTGTAGTTTCCAAATAAGGAACTAATGTATTGTGAATGAATAATGTATTATTTGGACCTAAATCTCTACGCATCTGTCTGATTGATTCTAAAAATGGCAATGATTCGATGTCGCCAACTGTTCCGCCAATTTCAGTGATTAAAACGTCACAATCGTAATCTTTAGCCAAAGATAAAAGTCTTTCTTTTATTTCGTTGGTAATATGAGGAATTACTTGAACGGTAGCACCTAAATAAGCTCCGCTTCTTTCTTTTTCAATGACAGATTGATATATTTTACCTGTGGTTATTGAAGAGTTTTTTGATAGATTTTCATCGATGAATCTTTCGTAATGGCCTAAATCCAAATCTGTTTCTCCGCCATCATTAGTCACAAAAACTTCTCCGTGTTGATATGGAGACATTGTTCCTGGATCGACATTTATGTAAGGATCAAACTTTAACATAAAGACTTTCAATCCTTTATTTTTCAATAGTCTTCCCAATGAAGCCGCTGCAATTCCTTTGCCTAAAGAAGAAACTACTCCACCGGTTATAAAGATAAATTTTGTATTTCTCATATTATTTCCTCCGAAAATATAAAAGGGCTCTCCGTTTTGGAGAACCCTTTTTTTAGTGAGCTCTTTAAGATTATATCAAATATAATTTCTTCTTTCAATCATGTATTTCAACTTTTGCTTCGCAATTTCTTAAAAAAGGATTTTAAAAGATTATCTGACTCAGTTTCCAAAACTCCCGGTACCACTTCCACCTGATGATTAAAGTTCTTAAGATACTCTTTTAATATATTATCAAGGGATTCATACTTTTTGTCTCTAGGACCATAAACTAATCTTTTAAATCTCGCTGAAGCGATAGCTCCGATACACATCAAACAAGGTTCTAAAGTAACATAAATGTCGCATTCGTCCAATCGCCAAGAATTTAAGTTTTGGCAAGCTTGATTAATAGCGATTATTTCCGCATGATGCAACACATTCTGATTGCTTTCTTTTTGGTTATGGGATCTTGCGATTATCATATCATCTTTGACTATTACACAGCCTACTGGTATTTCATCTTTATCAAATGCAATTTGCGCTTCTTTTAAAGCTTCTAACATGAAGACTTCATCTTTACTCATTTTAAGAAATCAAACCTTTTTGGTTTATTAGGAACCTCATGGCATTCTCTGCATCTGGCTTCATATGTATCTACTGCGCCAACCAAAATAATTGGATCGTCATAGTTGGCTGGTTTACCGTTAATTATTCTTTGGGTTCTAGTTGCCGGCGTATGACACTTAACGCAAATAGCGCTTAATTTCGTTACATATTCAGCTAAAGCTAAAAGTTTTGGCATAAACGAAAATGGCTCGCCTCTAAAGTTTCTATCCAAACCGCTTACGATAACTCTAATGCCTTTATCCGCTAAATATTCGCAAATATCAACCGCTTCTTCATCAAGGAATTGAATTTCGTCAATTGCGACTACATTAGTGTTTTCATCAACGTATTTGATTATTTCATGAGCTTTTGTGATGTTAATTGATTTAGTGCGATTATGATTATGACTAACAACTTCATTGTCTGCATATCGATTATCAATCTGCGGTTTAAACACTAAAATGTTCTGTTTAGCATATTCTAAACGCTTAACTCTTCTAATTAACTCTTCAGTTTTCCCTGCAAACATAGGTCCGGTAATAACTTCAATCCAACCGTCTTTTTGATTTAGATACATACTCATTCTCCTTGTTAAAATCTTATATATATTATACAAAAATCAAATAAAAAAAGCCAATCGATTTTGGCTTTATTTATCAGATTATTTTTCTTCTGTTTCTTCAGCGATGTTATACTTTTTGTTGAATTTGTCAATTCTACCAGCTGCTACAGTGTATTTTTGTTTACCTGTGTAGAAAGGATGACAGTTTGAGCAAGTATCAACCTTAATGTTTTTGTTAGTTGAACCAGTTTCAAATGTATTTCCACAAGTACTACAAGTCACTGTAACTGTATGATATTCTGGGTGTGTATTTTTTTTCATATCATTTCTCCTTCTGCCATGAATTTGTCTTTATCATAGTAAGTACAATTACAAGCAAAAGTATTATATCAAATACCCAAATAAAATGCAAGAAAAATTGTGTCATAAAAAAAGAATGTTTTTTATAAATGCTTTCGATGTAGTGATTTAAATGTAATTGGAAAAATGTTATAATATTTAAGATAGCTTACTACTAAATTATTCAAAAAAGGAGGGTTTGTTTAGATTAACTACATCTATTCAATAAAAAATATGAAATACACAAAAGAAGATGTTTTAAATCTACATAGCAAACATGTTGGCAAACTTGATATT
>JAVEQW010000033.1:0-6200 GCA_034007385.1 Candidatus Izemoplasmatales bacterium | reverse complement strand
GTGGGAACCGGTAGAAGTGATTTTCCTAATCAAATCAATAATGTTCTTGTTTTTCCTGGATTAATGAAAGGAGCTCTAGAAGCAAGAGCTCGATCAATTACCGATGATATGAAAATAATCGCTTGTAAAACATTAGCCTCATTAATTGAAGATAAGGACTTGAATGAAAACAATATTTTACCGGATATCTTTGATGTAAGGGTACCTATGATAATTGCTGAAGCGGTTTATAATGTAGTAAAAAAAGCCTAACAAATAGGCTTTATCTTAGTTTTTTCAATTCTTGATAAATTTTAGAAATCGGAAATCCTACGATTGTAAAATAATCACCTGATATTGATTTTACAAATCTGGCTCCATGGTCTTGAATACCATATGCACCGGCTTTATCCATAGGTTCTTTGGTTTTGATATAGTCATCTATTTCTTGATCTGTCAAGTCCCAGAATGTTACTTGTGATTGGGTAAAGAAAGAGCGTGAATAACCTTTTTTAATGATTGCACATCCAGTTAAAACTTTATGAGTTTTCCCTGATAATATTTGCAAGTAATGTTTAGCTTCTTCTTCTGATTTTGGTTTACCTAAAATCAAATCGTCAATTATGACTAAAGTATCAAAACCTAAGACAATATCATCTTTTCTATTTTTAAAAACAGCTAATGCTTTTTGAAAGGCTAAATCTACAACTAATTCTTCATGAGATAAACTTGGGTCGTTTATTTCTTCAATGTTTGGAGAAATCGCTTCATATTCAACATCTAAAAGTTTGATTAATTCTTGTCTACGGGGAGAATTACTAGCTAAAATTAGTTTCATTTGCTCACCTCTTCTTTTTCTATTATATCAAATATAAATAGTTTTAAAAATATTTATTTTTTACTATAAAAACACATAAATCTATCACATTGATTTGTTAATATATCTATGTAATCAAATTTTCTCTTTTATTTTATATGTTTGAGCATAGAAATTGATATTTCTATGCTCAATATTATTATCTGGAGGCTAATTAATGATTAAAGGTTTTAATAAAAATTTAATTCAACAAAACGATTCACTTCTTTTGGCTGTTAGTGGTGGTATTGATTCTATGGTGATGCTAGATATCATCGTAAAATTAAAGAAAGAAATGAATCTAAAACTATATGTAGCTCATGTCGATCATCAGAAAAGAAGTTCAAGCAAAGATGATCGTGATTTTGTCGTTGACACTGCAAAATATTTAGATATTCCATATTTTGTTGAAAGTTTGGAAGAGGATTATGAAGATAATTTTCATGATTATGCTCATCGAAAAAGATATGATTTTTTCTATAGATTAGCGAAAGAAAATAATATCGACAAAATCGTGTTGGCTCATAACGCCAATGATAACGCTGAAACAATTTTGATGCGTTTAAATCGCGGAAGTTCTTTTGAAGGATATAGAGGTATTTTAGAAGTTTCTGAATATAAGGGAGTGAAGATTATCAGACCTCTTATTAAAACAGCTAGAAGTGACATCGAAGTATACCAACAAGCAAATCTTATTCCTTTTCAAAATGATCCTAGTAATGATATGGATGATTATACAAGAAACAGATATCGTCATCACCTTCTACCAATTTTAGAGAATGAAAACCCTAAATTTTTGGAGAAATTCTCTCAATTTTCATACTATCAAGGTTTAGGATATGAACTGATTGAGTCACTTTCAGAAGATTTCTTGAAGGATATTGTTATCACTGATTTCGTTTCTTTGAATCTAAACAAAGTATTAAAACTTCATAAAATCATTCAAATTGAAGTAATCAAACGAATCATCAATCGATTAACAGACAATCAAGTTGAACTGGCTTTTGTTAATGTTATGGATATTTTAAGTCTTTTTGAAAACGATAAACCTCATGTTGAATTTGAAATTGAAGATAAAATTTATGTATATAAATCTTATCAAAATATAATTTTTCAAACCTTTAAATATCAAACAAAAGATTTTTGTGAAATCATTGATGGTTTTAAAGAAATGACGTTACCTAACAGATATTTCATTGACATCACAAAAAATGCAAACAAAAATTATGGTTTTCTTTATAAATTATGTTATAATAATCTAGATTTAATCTTTCCTTTAACGGTGAGAAATAGGCGCGATGGAGATAGAATTAAACTCAAGTCGGGTAGCAAAAAATTGAAGGATGTTTTTATCGATAAAAAGATCCCTAAACAAGATCGTGATACTTTACCTATTTTTGTTGATAAGAATGATGAAATAATATATATCCCAGGCATCTTTAAAAAAGATACCTTAGGTGATAATGAACTATATATTTGTGTTAGGAAAGGATAATTATGTTAGAAAAAGATATCGAAAAAATCTTGGTTACCGAACAAGAAATTAATGCTATTTCAAAAAGATTAGGGGCAGAAATAACTAAAGATTATAGTGATAAAAAACCAATAATTATTGGCTTGTTAAAAGGCTGTATACCATTTATGGCAGAGCTTATTAAACACATTGATATCTATTGTGAAATTGAACTTATGGGTGTACAAAGTTATCATGGTGGCACTGAGTCATCAGGTAATGTTAAAATCACAAAAGATTTGGATGTTTCCGTTGAAGGAAGACATGTTATAATCGCTGAGGATATCGTTGATACAGGAAGAACAATTAATGTAGTAAAAAATCTATTGAAATATCGAGGGGCATTAACCGTTGAGGTTGTAACCCTTTTAGATAAACCGGCTGGAAGACAAGAAGATTTCACTCCAAAATATATTGGGACACAAATACCTAAAGAATTCGTGGTAGGCTTTGGTCTTGATTATGAAGAAATGTATCGAAATCTACCTTATATAGGTGTTTTAAAACCGGAAGTTTATAATAAATAAGGAGGCAAGGATATGGCTGTCGCTAAGAATCCCCAAAACAAACAAATAAATAATCGTTCTACACGATTCATAATGATAGTTTTGTTAGTTATTTTGGTTATTTCCATTTTCTACAGTTTTGGAAATGCAAACGGACCTGAAGAACTTGATAATTCGCTTTTTGTGAGTTTATTGGAAGATGGAGGTATTACTTCTGTCGAGGTCACACCTTTAGCTGGTGAAACAAACTATCGTGCATACAAAGTAACTGGTAAATTATTAGACGAACAAAATTACATAACTTATTTCGCTAATGATACAGAACTTGATGATGTTAGAGCTATAATTTATCAACTAAATAATGATTCATCAAATTTAAATGATGTTACCTTGAAATTTAGACAAGGTGCTACTTATAATTTATTGAATATTATATTCCCAATAATTTTGGTCGCTGGTGTTGTAGTAATGCTTGTAGTGATGATGCGTGGCGGAACAAATGCTAATAAGCAAGCTTTTGATTTTGGTAAATCAAGAGCACAAGTAAGCAAAAATCAAACTACTACTTTCAATGATGTAGCTGGTGCAGATGAAGAAAAAGAAGAGTTAAAAGAGATTATTGATTTTCTTAAGAATCCTAAGAAGTATATGGATTTAGGTGCAAGAATACCTAAGGGTGTTCTATTAGTAGGTCCTCCAGGAACAGGTAAAACATTAATCGCAAGAGCTGTAGCAGGCGAAGCAAAAGTTCCATTCTATTTCGTTTCTGGTTCTGACTTTTTAGAAATGTTCGTTGGTGTTGGTGCGTCTAGAGTTAGAGATATGTTCAAAACAGCAAAAGCTCATGCTCCATGTATTTTATTCATGGATGAAATCGATGCTGTTGGTAGACAAAGAGGTACTGGTTTAGGTGGAGGGCATGATGAAAGAGAACAAACCCTTAACCAATTGCTAGTTGAAATGGACGGTTTTGGTCACAACTCAGGCGTTATTGTCATCGCTGCTACAAACCGTGTTGACATTCTTGACCCAGCTCTTATGCGTCCAGGTCGTTTTGATAGACAAGTATATGTAGGTAGACCTGATATTAAAGGTCGTGTTGAAATTTTAAAAGTTCATTCAAGAAACAAAAAAATCAATCCAGAAATAACATTCCAAGAAATCGCTAGAAGAACTCCTGGTTTTACCGGAGCTGATCTAGAGAACTTAATGAATGAAGCTGCACTTCTAGCTGCCAGAGAAAATAAAGGACAAATCGAATTGAATCACATTGATGAAGCGGTTGATAGAGTTATGATGGGTCCTGCTAAGAAAAGTCGAGTATTCTCTAAGAAAGAGAAAGAGATTATTGCTTATCACGAAGCGGGTCATGCAGTTATTGGTCTAAAATTGGAAAATGCTAATATTGTCCATAAGGTAACTATTATCCCTCGTGGTCAAGCTGGTGGTTATAACTTGATGCTACCTAAGGAAGAGCAAGCTTTCCTACAAACTAAACAAAACTTATTGGAAATGATTATTGGTTTATTAGGTGGTAGAGTTGCAGAGGAAGTTGTTTTTAAAGAGATTTCTACTGGTGGACATAATGATTTACAACGTTCTACTGCTATTGCTAGAGCAATGATTACCGAATACGGTATGAGTGAAAGATTAGGTCCAATCACTTATGAAAAAGATAGCGATACAGTCTTTTTAGGTAGAGATTATGGTAAGTCTAAGAACTTCTCTGAACAAATCGCAACTGAAATTGACAAGGAAGTTCGTGGCATAATTCATGAGTGTTATGATAAAGCTAAAGATTTGATTGAAAAAAATATCGATCTTCTAAAAACCATTGCTCATTACTTATTAGAAGTTGAAACATTGACTAAAGAAGACATTGATGAAATTGTCGAAACAGGTAAATTAGCTAGATGGGATAATGTTTTGGCTGAAGAATTAAATGAAAAAGAATCATTAGAAGAAGCAAAAAAAGAATCTCAAGAAAATACTGAAGCATGAGACAAAACGGTGGGATACTAATGGTATCCCTCTATTTTTAGGGAGCTAAAAAAATGAGATTAGATAAATATTTGAAAGTATCTAGGATATTTAAACGTCGCACTATCGCTAAAGAGGTGAGTAAAAACTCGAGAATCCTTATAAATGGTAGAGTTGCTAAACCTGGTACTGATGTTAAAGAAAACGATATATTAACCATATCATATGGTGGTAAAGAACTTAAAGTTAGAGTTTTAGAAACCTTAGCTTATGCCAAAAAAGAAATGGCTGATGCTATGTATGAAATTATTGAGGAAAGCAATTAATTATTTTAAATAAAAGAATGGAGAGAAAATTATGAAGAAATTTATTGTTTTATTGTTCGTCATATTCCCTACACTTCTTATTAGCGCATGTACAGGCACAACTGTTCCACATGACATCTATGTTACAGTTTACCCTTTAGAGTATGTTGCTGAAAGAATTTTAGAAGACACTGAATATACAGTAGGTATTGTTCCTGGTGTTACATCGCATGAAAGTTCAGTCGATTGGTCACCAAAAGAAATTATCGCTATGACAGAAGCAAAATACTTGTTTTATGTAGGCGCAAATTATGATTATTATATTGATTATCAAATCGATAGTATTTTTAGCAATAAAGCTGTCGAATTAATCAAGATTGAAGATACAGATTATTTGGAGTTTATTCCAGGGATTTTACATGAACATGATCATGAAGAAGATCATGAGGAAGAAACTCACACAGTATTAAATGACACTGCTTTAGGTGTAGACCCACATTTCTGGATTTCACCTATAAAAGTATTGGAGGCTTCAGAACTGATTTATGATAAATTAGTCATTGCCTATCCAGAACAAGCTGATTTACTGGAGTCTAATTACACAAGTTTAGTAAATGATTTGACAGAATTGCATGAAGATTTTCAAGATGCAATAAGTAAATTGACAAAACCAGTGATGACCTCAACTAATCTATATGGTTATTTAAATCATGATTATGGTTTACATTTCATGCCTATTTCACCTGGATATCATGAAGAAGCTGATCAATTCACTTCTCAACAAAAAGATGAAGTAGTTCAAGAAGCGCTTTATCATGATATAATCTATATTATTTACGAAAAATATACCACTTCTCCTCTTTCAAATGCCGTTTTTAGCGAACTTGAACTTATGAATCGTAATCCTATTAAAGTCGAGTTTAATATTTTACAATCATTAAGAAAAGAAGATAAGGACGCAGGAAGAAATTATATTACTATCATGTATGAAAACTTAGAGTTACTTAAATCGGCAGGGGAGTACACAGAAAGTTAGAGGGAAATTATGGAAAATAAATTAA
>JAVEQW010000032.1:0-13611 GCA_034007385.1 Candidatus Izemoplasmatales bacterium | reverse complement strand
TTTTTAGGATGTCGGTCATAACATATCCAGGTGCAATCGCATTGACTCTGACTGGAACGCCTTTTCTAGCAAATTCTTTCGCCCAAGTTTTAGTTAAACCGATTACTCCTGCTTTCGTTGCTGAATAATTCGCTTGACCGATGTTTCCGAAAACACCAACAACTGAAGAAATATTGATGATTGAACCACCACCGATATTTTCCATTTGTGGTCCGATATGTCTAACTAAATTAAAGATACCTTTTAGGTTAACATTAATAACTGCGTCCCACATTTCATCTGTCATTTTTCTTGTCATAGCGTCTCTTGTAATACCAGCATTATTTACAAGAATATCTATTTTTCCATATTCTTTAACCATATCATCAAAGAATTTTTGGCATCCTTCAACGTCAGTGATATTTAATTTATAGAAACTTACGTTTTCTATTTCATAAGTCATTTCACCCATATCTACAGCAACAACTTTTGCGCCTTCAGATGCAAATGCTTTAGCTATTTCTGCGCCAATACCTTTGGCTCCGCCAGTAACAACTGCTACTTTATCTTTTAATTTCATTTTCTTCTCTCCTCTTCCTTATCTTTTAATTACGATAGCAGTACCCATACCGCCACCGATACATAAACTAGCTAAACCTAAATGTTTATCTTGTTTAATCATTTCATGCAATAATGTAACAACAATTCTATTACCACTAGCACCAACCGGATGACCTAAAGCAATAGCTCCGCCATTAACATTGGTTTTTGCCAATATTTCTTCTTTTGTCATATTGTGTTCTTGTGCTAATTCGGTTACAACTCCTAAACTTTGAGCTGCAAAAGCTTCATTAAGCTCGATAAGTTCCATGTCTTTCAATCTTAAGTCATAATTTTTAACTAAATTACCTATAGCTGGAACAGGTCCTAATCCCATGTAATTAGGGTCAACACCGGCTTGTCCGATACCGATAATTTCAGCTAAGACTGGTAAGTTATATTTTTTTACTGCATCTTCACTAGCGATAATAGTAAATGAAGCTGCATCATTAATGCCTGAAGCGTTTCCTGCGGTTACAGTACCGTCTTTAACGAAAGCTGGTCTTAACTTAGCTAGAATTTCAGGATTTGTTGTTCTGTTAGGATACTCATCTGTATCAAAAACGATATCGCCTTTTCTTGTTTTGATAACGATAGGAACGATTTCATCTTTAAATTTGCCTTCATCAACTGCTTTTATGGCTTTTGCTTGAGATTCGTAAGCGAACTTATCTTGCTCTTCGCGAGAAAGATTATGTTTATTCGCAATGTTTTCTGCAGTAATACCCATATGCATATTACCAAAAGCGTCTGTTAGAGCGTCATAAACCATATGGTCTACCATTTCCATATTACCCATTTTGTTGCCAGATCTTACTTTTCCAGAAACTAAATAAGGCGCATAAGACATTGATTCAACTCCACCAGCAACAACTATCTCAGATAAACCGGATTGAATTCCCATAAAAGCATTTAAAATAGCTTTCATTCCGCTACCACATAACATGTTTAATGAATATGCTGGTACAGCTTCAGGAATTCCAGATTTTACTGATATTTGTCTAGCGATGCCTTGACCAAGTCCAGCAGATAAAATGTTACCTATGATAACTTCACTGATTTTATCAACCGGTACTTTTGTTTCTTCTAATAAAGCTTTCAATACTTGTGAACCCATTTCTTGTGGGTGAACATCTTTAAGTGTGCCTAAGAACGAACCGATAGGACTTCTTTTAGCTCCGACAATATAAACTTTTTTACTCACTTTTAAAAACCTCCTATATAAATTTATAATTCTAATATGAATATTTCTTCATATTTCATCTTAATTATAATCAAATTAACGAATAAATGTCAAGCGCTTTCACTCTTTTTGCAAAAAAATGTAAATCCCTACATATAGGCTTAGAATTATATTTTTTCAAAAAACTCCCTAAAAATAGCGCCTTAAGGCGTTTATGATGAAATCAATGTAACTTATGAACCTTTATTCATGTAAATATTTTCATAAAACACCTTGTTTTTTACATATAATTCATTTACAATTAATTTGGTGATAAAATGAAAAACAGTGATATTCGTCTTCCAAAAACAAAAGTTGGACTCAAATCATTCAAGAAAATTATTAAAGCCGGCAAACTGCTTTACGGTCAAGCCGGATTTAATTCCACTTCAATTAACGACATTATCTCAAAGGCAAAAGTGGCTGCTGGGACTTTTTATATATATTTCGACAGCAAACTGGCTCTATACCTTTACTTACTAGACGAATACCGCCATAACATCAGAAGATCAGCAAATGAAGCAACCCAAAACTGTAAAACCAGAGTAGATATGGAACGTGCTGGATTGAAAGCATTTATCATGTATGTTATGAAAGATCCATTGGCATATAAATTGATTTGGGAATCTTTGTTTGTAGATCCTAAAATTTTTAAAGAATATTATACTAGTTTTGCACTATCTTACGTAAATCACTTGAAACCATTTGTTGAGAGTGGAGAAGTCAGGAACGATATTGACTTAGAAACCGTTTCTTATGTTTTAATGGGTATTTCCAACTTTGTCGGACTACAAATCGTCTTCAATGATAAGGCTACTGAAAAAGATGTTGACTTTGTGGTAGACGAATGTATGAAACTTTTGCAGAACGGATTATTTAAAACAAATTAAGGCTTCGTTTGAAGCCTTTTTATTTTTGTGATAAAATCTCTTAATAGGAGTTGATAATATGAAATTTATTGTGTCTATGGATTCTTATAAAGGTTCTCTTAATCAAAAGGAATTAGGAGATATAATTGAGAAAAAAATAAAAACTATGTTACCGGATTCAACAGTTATAAATCTACCTATGGCCGATGGTGGCGAAGGTACTTTAGATTGTTTTATCGAGTCATTGGATGCTAAGATTATCAATGTCGAAGTTCACGATCCTTTAATGAGAAAACTTAAAACTTATTATGCAATCAAGGATAATACCGCAATTATTGAAATGGCTAAATCAAGCGGATTAACTTTATTAAAAGCAGAAGAAAAATCTATCAATAAAACCACCACATATGGTGTTGGCGAAATGATTAAAGATGCTTTAGACAGAGGGATACTAGATTTTATAATTACCATTGGTGGTAGTGCTACTAATGACGGTGGCATTGGAATGCTTTCAGCGTTGGGTGCTAAATTCTATGATAAAAACAACATCCTTCTTCAACCAATTGGGGAATCTTTACAACAAATCGAAAAAATAGACATCAAAAATTTTGATAAGAGATTGACTCAAGCTACCTTCAAAATTGCCTGTGATGTCGATAATCCTTTGTCTGGACCTAATGGAGCGACATTTATTTATGGACCGCAAAAAGGCGGAAGTAAGGATGATATATTAATAATTGATCACGGATTAATCAATTATAGTAAAGTCGCAAACAAATTATTGAAGGTAGATTTTTCCAATCATCCTGGCGCTGGTGCAGCAGGGGGATTGGGTTATGCTTTTAAAACTTTTTTCAATTCAAGATTGATTCCCGGAGTTGACATAATGATTGAAAGAATCAACATTAAATCTCACTTGAAAGATACTGACTACATAATCACTGGTGAAGGAAAAATCGACTATCAGTCTGTCATGGGCAAAGTGATTTCCGGTATTGGTAAACTAGGCAAGAATAATAATATCCCTGTGATAGCTATTGCCGGAAGCATTGACTATGTAGGTAATGAGTTATATGATTTAGGCATAACAAATATGTTTTCAATTTTGCCTCAGGGAATGAGCATCGAAGAAGCGATGCAAAAAGAAAACACAATTAAAAATCTAGAAATGGCAATCGAGAAGATTATCAGATTAATCAACAAAAAAGAGTGGTAAAAACCACTCTATTTTATTAGATGATTGAAACTAAACATATCCCAAGGCGATTTTCTTATCATCTTCTCTGCTTCTTCTGCGGAAACAGGTTCTGAGAAATAATAGCCTTGCATAAATCTAATATCCCACTTATTAAGTTTTCTAACCATATCTTCGTCTTCTACGCCTTCAGCTATAACAATTTTTTGATTAGCCTTAGCTTGACTAATGACTCTTTCAATCTTATCGACATTAGGGTCATCATTAGATATCATTAGCAAATTACCTCTGGATAATTTAAAGATTGGAGCAGTAAGTTTACTCATATCTTCAATGATTGAATACTCAAAACCGGTATCATCAACTGACATTCTAAACCCATATCTTCTAAATTCATTTAAATTATGTTGAGCAACTTCGTTATTAATTACTAAATAATAGTCCATAATCTCTAAACAGAAGTTTTCTGGTGATAAACCATGTTTACCTGTGATTTCAAAATACTGTCTTGCCAAACCTTCAACATATAGTTGTTTAGGCGAAAGGTTTAAAGAAATGAATAGCTCTCCAATTTTAAAACTTTTACGCCAATCGGCATATCTTTGTGTGACTTTTTCAAAACCCCAAACTCCAAACCAAGTAATATCTCCCGTTAAATCCATAACATTAATAAACTTACTAGGAGCTAATATGCCCATTGTTGGATGCTTCCATCTTAATAAAGATTCTAAGCCAATGATTTTTCCAGTTCTAATATCAACTATCGGTTGATAATAAAGCAAGAATTCGTCATATTCAATGGCTTTTTTTATTTGCTTGTAATAATCAATGTTAAACTGTTCTTTTTCAATCAAATTCTGTGAATACATTGTGAAACGGTTTTTACCTTCTTTTTTAGCAACATAAACCGCTATCTCAGCATTTTTAAGTAAATTCTCAGCCGTAATACCGTCATAAGGGAATAAGCATACTCCGATTGATGCGGTTAACTCATGATTGCCAAGTTTTGTTGGTTGCTTGAAAAGGCTCAACAACTCTTGTCCAACCTCATTAATTAACTCATTGTTGATTTCGCCCTTGTGATAATAAATGAAAAGATCTTCAGAATAGTGTCCTGTGATACAGTTCTTTCCGCAATACCTTTTTAATCTTTTTGCGAACTCATCAATTATTTTATCGATATCTTTTTGTTCATAACTATCGACAATGTATCTAAAGTTATCGATGTTAATCGCAAAAAAAAGCCTTAAATCACCTTCATTGATTTTAGATATATCTTCATTAATCGCAGCTAAAAGCGGATGAGAAGAAACGGTTTCAGTGATTTTATCATTACTCTTATCTTCAGCTCCATTTTCCGGTTCTAAGCTCTTGCGTTCCAACTTATTCTTTTTAAAATGAAAGATCACATTGCGGTAAAGAAAGAATAAAGAAACACCAGTTATCACAATGATAACTATCGCAACCACTATCTCCCATGGTTGAGTTCTTACATTTGGATCTGTTAAAAATAATAGGTCTAACATAGTCCACTCCTTTAAATATATTTGCTGGCAAGAACATCCATTCTTCTAGCTTTTGATATCTTATAGAACATTGTAATGAAAGCTTTTATAGCTTCTTCTGTTATTGGTTCCGAAATCATGAACCCTTGGAAAATATCAGTACCAATTTGTTTCAAATATTCATATTGCTTCTTGGTTTCAACACCTTCCGCAATTACAACCATTTCTAAGTTATGAACCAAGTTGACGATAGTTCCTACTATCTTATGATCGTTTTCTGTACCAAAAATACCGTCAATGAAACTCTTATCTATCTTGATGTTATCAAAAGCAATTTGTCTTAGATATGTCAAAGATGCATATCCTGTACCGAAATCGTCAAGGGAGAATCTAATTCCTAACTCTTTTAAATCTTTAATCTTTTCATCAATCAAAACTGTCGAATCTAAGAAAACACTTTCGGTTAATTCTAAAGTCAAGTATTCTGAACTAATATCACTCTCTTTTATAATCGATTTTACAGTCTCAACGAAATCATATTGCATAAGCTGAATTGATGATATGTTAACACTCATAGTAAACTCTTTATTAAACTGATTTTTAAGTCTCACTTGCATTTTGCACGCTTCCCTTAAAACCCAGTTTCCAATTGGTACAATCATATAATTCTCTTCAGCGTTTGTGATGAAATCTGATGGAGATATCTCACCTAAAATCGGTGATTTCCATCTTACTAATGCCTCAAAACCATATAATTCATTCTTATTATCAATTAATGGTTGATATTTTAGGTATAACTCATTATTCTCAATCGTCTTAGATAATTGTTCTGATATTTGGGCTTTATATGAAATTTCTCTAGCGATATTCTCATTATAGAAAAGGTATCTTTTCGTTGTTGATTGACGGGCTTTATAAAGTGCAGTGTCTGCCTTTTTTACCAAATCATCCAATACATTACCATCAGTTGGATAAACTGATATACCAATAAAGAAATTAACCTCTAGTTTAATGCTCTTGACTGTCAATGGTTCTTTAAAATAAGCTAAAATCTTATTGACATTATTTTCTACCATTTCGAGTGATGCAATATTTGTCATAATATAGATGAATTCATCGTGACCATTAGCATAAATATATTCACTATTATCAAGTATGGTTTTTAGCTCTAAAGCAATCGCTTTTAACAGATTGTCACCAACTATCTGCCCCTTTATTATATTGATATTTTTAATATTTTCAACCTGGAAGACGCAAATAGCTGCCTTTTTGTTTCCAGATAGTACATTTTTATTAATATCTAACTTAGCGGCACTAATGTTTTTTAATCCTGTTAAAGCATCAAAAGCAAAGGTTTCATAAACCAATTTGACCTGGCGATCAATCTCTTTTGACATGAGATTGATTGAATCGCCAATTTCTTTAATTTCATTGTTTTCAATCAAGTTAACTTGGATGCTATAATTTCCGTTTTTTATTTCTTCCAATGATTCTAAAATTGTATGCATTGGCGCAATAATTTTCTTAATTCGTTTATTTAATAGCAATGATATTAGATAAACTAAAACGCCTATAATTACCAATATGATGATAAAAACAAATTCCATAGGTAAAACTCTTGTATTATCAACTAAAATAACAACTTGCCATCCGTAATCATCCAAATTGGTGTAAGTCGCTAAATACTTCGTACCAAACACTTCAAGATAAACTACATCTTCAGCTTCAAAATCATGCGCTAACTGGTAAACGCCATTCTCTGGATAACCTTTGTCTGTATCTAGTTCAAGACTCTCATTTAAGCTTTTCATATAGTATTCTTGATAAGTATCCTTACTATAAAAAGCTAAGTTAGGATCTTGATCATAGTTTGTAAAGACTAAAACCTCTGCGATTTCTCCATTGATTTCTTTATCGATATTTTCAACTAGTGTTCGTAAACTCACCAAAGACATATCGATACCTAAATAACCGATTAAATTATCTCCATCATAAACTCTTTGTACATAAGTAAAAGTATAATCACCTGTAATCGCATCAATGTATGGAATGGTGAATTTTTCTTCAGAAGAGCCTAAATCAAGATACCATGGTCTCTCACTAATCAACCACGTGTCATATAAAAGTTGTCCGGTGTTGGTGATAGCACATCCATCAATAGCTCCTAAGCAATTATATTCAGTTGCTAAAAAGATCAAATCATATGCGGTATCATTTTGGTGTTCTATTATCGTATTAACAACAGTCAAGTAGTCATAATAAATATTGTAATTTGGATCCGTATCTAAAACTACTGGATTATTGCCTTCATTAATATATTTTAAATAATTGATAACATGTTCATTTTCTACTAATAAATTTGCATCGTTTTTAATTGAACTTAAAAATACTTCGGTAGAGTTAACTATCGCTTGTGTTTGATTTTCCACAACTTTAATCTGATTCTGATTAATCATTAAAAAAGTATAGAATAAAAACGCAGTTGAAATTATAATCAAAAAGATTGCATCAACAAAAACCGTCAAAGCGACAATTCTTCTTGATAAACTAATTTTTTTCTCACTTTTCTTTCCCATAAACATCAACTCCAAGTTCTAAAGAAATCAAACAATCCAAACGGCTTATCGCCAGTTACATCTGCTCGATATATTTTAATGTCAAATCTTCTGGTCCTATTCGCTTCCGAATAAGTAATGTAATAATACTTACCGTTATAGTCTTTTTCAGAAGCAAATGTTAAGTCACCTACATCGTCTAAAGTAAAGGTAGTAAAATCAATTTCATAAGTATACATATCATTTAAATACTGATCGTATGGTAAAACAACCTCGAAAATATAGAAACCGGCTCTATTACGACCGAACCGATAATTATAATCCGTTCCATCAGTATATACAAATTGAGTCATTGAGTTATATTCACCACTCACTCGATCAAATGTTGGATAATATAATGGATTATTTTCATCCGGATTAGGATCAGCAAATGTTGAATTTTTTGGATGGACATAAAGATTATAAACATTGATTTGTACTACTTCTGTAAACTCAGAAGTTGAGCTTGCTAAAACGCAAACGTCTTGATCATCACAGTAGTAAATATCGAATATCAGCGTAACATTATATGTAATATCATTAACCTTAATATTATAATAAACTTGAGAATTGCCATCTTCTGAAGTGACCCTATATCTAACAAAAATATTATCTTCACCAACGACTTCAGTGAAATCAGCTGCTAAAACTCCTTTTTCTTGTTCAGTTGAAAGGTTGTTAACTTCAGGACTATAATAACCGTTGCTTGACCAATCAGTTCTTGTTGGATCATATCTAGCTACTGTTGCGCCTAAAGGCAAGTAATCCAACATGTACGGATAATAAGACTCTAGAGGAATGTTATTAACTTGGCCATAAACTCTAAAATATTCATAATCTACTTCATCAGCCCCATCATAGTCGATGCCGAAGAAATATACTGCCGGATTATAAATTTGTGTTATGTCTCCATTAGATGAATTGGTTATATCCATGGTTGGATATTTTGATTCAGAGGCAATAGGAGTGAATTTAATATCAGTTAAATATGCACTAGTACCTTCTAACTTCGTGATTTCTAACTCCGCAAAAGTAATAGTTCCTACAGTAACGCCTCGGTTATATGTAATTGTAAATGTATAAGTACCTGGTAAAGTTTCTGAACTCATATCTATTATTAGATAATCGTTTGAAGAGTATGTCAATCCGACAATATTTGTAATGGGTTGTAAAGCGAAATCAACGCCGACAACACTAATCTCTATATGTTCAGGATCAGTTAATTCCACACTGTAATCCACAGGCCCACTCATATCATCAGAGGTATCAAACCCTAAATCAATTTCAAATCGAGTTGTCAAGGCTTCTCTTGTGGTTGTAATATTTTCTAACGGAACGTCGTTTCCATCTTTAAAAGCAGCTGTTAACTCAACGGTTCTTTCAATAAGTGTATGTGTAAATGTTTGAGAAGTAGTACCATTCTCAGCTGTAATGTCATATTGTATTGTATAAGTTTTATAACCATTGCTATAAGTGGTATTAGTTAACTGTGCCCTTGTTACTGTAGCGAATGGAGAGATAGAAAAACTATTTGCATACATAAAACTAATGTCATAGTAAGTATTTGATAAATATTCTCTATACAAAGGATTTTGCGAATCGATTGTTTGGGTTGTAAAGTTTGTTGTTGTTCCATCAATACTCGGTATTTTTCCCATGTTAATGTATGTAGTAAAACTTGTTCCTGAAGGACTGAAATCATCATTATAAGAATAATAATCTATATCCTCGATAATTGCTTGATTAGAAGCTGCTTTATCAAAATTAACGGTATAAACAGTTGAACTTGAGAAATAACTATACTTAATTCGATAATCGCCTGTTTTTAACAAAGCATCATTGAAGTTAAATGTTATTTCATAGATTCCTCCAGATGTTACTGCCACTGAAGAAACGGAATAATGTTCTAAATCAACTTCTACTTCATTTACTCCATCCATATAATATAATGTGAAATTATCAATGAAATCATAACCTTCATTTAAAACACCTTTACCGTCGTTAAATATTAGTTTTAAACTACCGTTATAATTAACATCCCAAGGACTTGTAATATCTATTGATGAAGGTTGAGGGTTTACATAACTTGATAATTGACTCGAGTTTGCCCCACCATTAAATGCAACATATTGAATACCTGTTGTTCCACTAGTATTGCTGATATTAGGAGTAAAGGTAATAAATACTTCATAATCATTGTAGTAAAATGTTTTGGCAAAGATTGGATCATTAATAAATGCCTCAGAATAAACACTGAAGTATCCTAATGATAAAGTTGTATTTGAAGTAATGCTTTGAGATGGTAATGTAATATCTAATAAAGCAGGATAAGATGTGGATATTTCATCATATCTTTCAGGGTATAGTAAAGTACTTAAATCTTTTAAATACTCGTTGTGATAACCTAAATATTCGGAAGTATTAGAATCATAAGCAATCCACTCATCAGGATCCCAAGAAGTAGTAGGGCTTAAAGTACTGGAATTTCTAACCAAAGTGTGATCCATTGTTGAATCTGTTCCTACTGACCAATAATCTCCAGGATCTTGTCCGATAACGCCAATAACATCAATAGGTGTGCCATTTTTTCTTAAAGCGATAGCGTCGTCGCCATTAAAATTAATTACTGTAGAATTGGTAATATCAGCTTCGTATATAGTTGCGGAAGCATGACTAACAACTAGAGTATCTCCAGAACTTAAGGTTCCACTTAGTGTCATAGTTGCTGTAGGCGAACTACTACCATTGGCATATAATGCAATAGAATAATTACTTAAGTCAACATCTTCTCCAGTCGGATTAAATATTTCTATATATTTATTAAAAGATGACCCTTCAACATATTCGCTTATTATCAAATCATTTATGATGAAGTGATCTTCTGGTCTAATTGCTAGTAGTGCATTAGAAGAAGACAAAGCGTCAAAGATATTGAAACTAGCAGTCGTTAAGGCAGGATTAAAAGCCTCCATACTGATGGTGAAGGTTATTTCTTTAGTTGCGTAATTTATCGTAGGTGAAGATAAAATGGTATTACTGCCACCATCTTCTTCTAAAGTTAGATTTTGTAAAGGTGAATCAGTAAGTTCTGCCTTATCATTGTATCTCGTTTGATATAATGCTTCATATTGATCTATTATTGGTTGATTAAGATTATTGGTTTGTGAAGGTGCTAAATTATCATAATCGAGTTCTGTAATCGATAGATTTAAGTCTTCATTTATTAACTCTATGTCCGCAGGGCTAATATTTCTTGGCAAAACCGCTCCAAATTCTTGACCTGCAGTTGTTGAGAGAACGTACATTCCATTTTCTCTAACGTTTGTTCCTGTTCCTCCATCAGAAATACTTCTAAATCTATCGGCTAATAAATCATATTCAGCATAGTAAATATACTCAGTAAGAGTAGATTTAGTTCTCATTGGAAAATATGGTCCATACATATATTCCCTTTCATCGTCCAGCAACAAAGGGTCCGTCCAATCCTCTGTCAAATTAACGTCATTCGGATTTTCAGTAATCCAAGGAACTTCTATTTGATCATAAAAATCAACATATAAATAACCTCCTACACTAATATTAGTATTTGATGTCGTTACATTCCCCGTTGATAAAGTATTTTGTTGAGTCATCACAATACCGATCTGTTCAAAAATTACTTCGTTGTAAGTATATGTATATGGAGCTCTATTACCGGATCTGTTTGTAACAACATCAATAATAAAATATACACCTGTAAATACTGCTTGTGTGGAATCATTAAGTTTTGCAGAGTAATATGTTGCATTATTAAATCTAAAGTACCTAAGTGAACTGGTAAAATTATCAACTTGATCTAGACGGCCAATAAGATCTATGTTTTTATTAGCATTTACGATAAAGTCGAAAGCAGCATTGGTTCCTTCACTCGTCATAATACCATTTGTCCCTCTTTGGAGTCTACCAAATATGCCTCCAAAACCTCTTCTAGCTCCTGGTGCTAAAGATGAAGAATTTGTTGGATAAATAAATGTATTATTATCAATCATATAATAATTAGCTATTTCGCTTTCATCTAAAGAGAACTTATTTATTGAGTTATAATCATCATCATCAATAGATTTAATTTCTCCATAATTAATTGCTGTTGAAATATTAACATATGTAGTAGGTGATGTGGATCCTCCCAAAACGTAAGTAGCACCAACAACACCACCAGCTACATCTGTAGCACTAATAGTACCATGATTTAGCATTCTTTGCATAACGCTTAAACCATATCCGATAACTCCGCCAGCACTTGAATAAATTGGTGGTCTTTCATCATTTCCTTCTGTGGTATTAGTAACATAATAAGTTGCAGAACGTGTTGTAGAGTAGCTTGATCCGCTTCCATATCTTATAGGAAAAGAAAAACTATCTGGTGTTAAATCGTAGTCAGCAATTTCACTAGAAATAGCGGATATTGTACCAAAATTTAGTCCGTTTGATAAAACCGAATCCTCAATGTCATTGCCTAAACCCATTCCGGATGTTATTCCTCCGGCATCGGCTTCAGCCCAAAGTGAAACACCTAAAATACCTCCAGCTCTAACATACTTCTCAGCTGCTACTATAACATTGCCGTTATTAGCAGTGTCATAAATTCGAGAAGTACCATTTATAACTAGACTGGTTATGCCACCGGCTACAATTCCCGAGTCATAACCTTCAACCAATCCAGCATAATAACCATTTAGATCATTATTAGGATCAAAATATGAGTTTTTGTTCGAGTTATAAACACTAATATTTCCTAAATTGGCTGTATCTTGAATAGATCCAGCATTAAGTGTGGTTACTCCACCAACAAATGTATTGCTAGTACCCAAGACTCCATATAAGTTATCTTCAACAACGCCATAAGATGTAGAAATATTACCATGATTAATAGAGTTAATGATACCTTCGCTAGCTATTGGCTGTGTAGGAGATTGAGTTTCGTCTTGTAAATCTCCTGAAAAGTTCGTATTTACAAATCCGGCAACATAAATATTGCCAGAACCTGACATTTCAGCAAAAACAATATTTCCACTATTTAAAGAATTCTTGATATGTTTATCTGTTGATAATTGCTTAGAAAATCCGGATATATATATCGGGTTACTACCTAAATTTACATTAACAACATTAATATCGCCATAATTATGAACATTCTCATAATTAACATTCGTGTTTAAAGTCAAACCAGCAAGATTCAAAGTTGTGATCATTGTAATGGTTGTATTTCCTGAGTTGTTCATAAAGTTGATATTTGAATAATTGACCGAATATTTAATCAAAATACTGTTGTTATTATCAGAATACATGAAAGGAGAAATGTTGGAATAAATATTGGCATCATAATTCATATTCGAACAAGAAGTTTTAACGCCTTGTGCGTCAAATGTACAACTGCCGTTATAAACTCTGGTTAAAGTTATATTTATTGCACTTGTACTGACATCATAAATCGTTGAAGTATATTTAAATGGGCTTATTATAGATCCGCTATAAGAAAACGTACCATGATTATACAAAAGCCCATATTCTACAGACTCGCTGGTTTTTGAAACTCCAATACCAGCTGAAATTACATCAGCTCTATCAGTTGTATATGTATAACTTACATCACCTTCGTTATAAAGGT
>JAVEQW010000031.1:0-13674 GCA_034007385.1 Candidatus Izemoplasmatales bacterium | reverse complement strand
CAAGCATAGTTAAAAAGCCCACATCATCAACTTCATTAAAATCAAGATTGGCATCCCAATGATTGATTCCTAAAGTTGGTGTCCCTAGGGGATAAACCAGTACAACCTTATCTCTATCTGCTAATTCCCTTAATTTAGTATCTTCAACGAAATATTCTAATGTAGAACCAAACCCATGAAGCATCATCAATAAAGGTGCGCCTTCTAAAGTTTCGTTAGGGACATATACATAATAAGATCTTTCTATGCCGTCATACTCAATATTAAAAACTCGAGCTACTTCCTCAATATATTTGATTTCCGGTTCTTTTGAACAAGAAACCAAAAATACAAAAAGCATAATAACTACGATTACTATCTTCTTTATCAAAATCACCTCTTACAACCGATACAATCAATACCACTCCATTTCTTTTGAAATTTACCAAAAGGTATCAATTGTTCTTTTTTTCATGCACTACCTGATCAATGATAATAACCATAAATAACAAAACCTCTAAGTTGTTTTCATCTTGGACGTCTATCTCATAAGTATCTCCCCAGGAAATATACTTCTTAGATATAGAGGCAACTAAATTATTACGATTGTCATAAACTCCAAAACTATGCCCATAGAAACTACCGTCTACATAATAATCGTTATGTAGTACTCTTAAGTTAAACTTCGGTTTGAAGCCAAATATTCTTTTAATCATAACTAGTTCTTGGTTTCTTGAATCATAGATATAATATGTAGGCATAAAAACTGAATACTTTTCTTTCTGATCTTAGTAGTGTTACTCCATCTTTATCAGCAAGTTCCAATTTATTCTTAATACTCATGAACTTACCTTTTACTTCATATCTAATATTTTGCGCTTCATCCATTATAGTAAACTTATCTTTTAGACTAAAAACCTTTTGTTTAATATAAAATTTCATAAATACCCTCCCAATTTTTGATTAAATCAAATATCTTATTGATAATTTTACCAGGTAAAAAAATCAAATTATCCTCCGCCAACAAATTGAGTAAAAAATATTTCTTCACCGTCTTCAATCCTTGTATCGAACCTATGAAATGTTATCGGTTTTCCTTTATGAAATACCACACTATACCTAAAGTTAGAAGCTTTTATTTGTGGATATTTACCAATTATTTGTTTGATAATGTCATTGATACTACCAGGATTAACATGTTCTTCTTCAATATTGTAATTGCTTCTAAACAAGCTATAAAAGGTAACTTTAATCATCTTGACTTACCTCCCGACTTGACTACTTCATTATTAAGTAAATCAATTATTAACAACTCATCTATGACAATGCCTGAATCTTTCTTAATCATCTTGATAAATTCACTAGCCATGATAGAAGCAACCGCATTAACAATAAACGGAGGATTCAACAACTCTTTTTCGATTCCCTTTTCTTCACCTGTATATAAATCTTCTAATAATGTGCACTTAGGACTCATCCATCCCACTTGACCATACCATCCGCCACAAGCGCCATGTAGTAAAAGGATATTATGTTTTTCAGATAATTTGGAAAGAAAGATCTTTGTTTCGATATTATCGACACAATCGATAATATAATCTCCTGAAAGATCTTTGATGTCTTGTACTTTCTTCTTGATACATTTAATAGCGGCATTAGGGTTTATTTTCTTTAACTCTTCATAAATTACATCTACTTTATATTTACCTATAACACTTCTATTAGAAAACAATTGTCGGTTCAAGTTCGACTCACTAAAAGCATCAAAATCAATCAAGGTCAAATTTATTACCCCTAACCTGATTAATTGATTAACCAAATATCCGCCTAGACCACCAAGACCAACAATAACTACTTCAATTCTTTGAAGTATTTCAAGGTCTTCCTCACTTAAGACTCCCATGTTCATCTTATATCGTTCTGGAATGTTCATAAGAAGATTTCTCCCTTAGTTATATATATTTCCTATAATAAGTATTGATTTGATCTGATAAGTCTTATCTCATCAAAATCTTCAGGATTTTTACTACCGCTTGTATCGCCTCTTAATGTTTCGTCAAAAAACTCATAAATTACTTCTTCTAACATCAAGTTCAATTTCATACTATTAACCGAACCAGAAAAACCAACGATTTTTGTCAAAGATGAAAACATATATACCATTGAAAAATCAAAATGAGTGGTGCCATCAATCTGATAAAGGTAAGATGGTGCTTCACTGCTATCTACAAGAGCATATAAATTGTCGTTATTCTCACCTGTCTCCCACTGACCACTCCTTAAAAACAATGAAGGAATGGTTAACCCAGCATTTATGTCTTCTTCGTCAATTGACTCAACCCAAGCATCTAAACCAATTAGAGCAGTTATTCTATCGTCTTTAAGAGCGGCATAAACATCTCCACCTCCACCGGTTGAATGACCGATAACGCCAATTTTAGTAAGATCTAATTTTCCTTTAAAGATTGATAGTTCAGAATCGTTATTCAATACTTCCAAATAATCGATTGTTGAAATGACATCTTCTCCATAAGTAGATACTAACCGGTTAGCATAATCAAGAAAATCAGGTGTAGATTCTCTGGATGGTAGTGCTTCGCTATTGAGATAAGCAACATCATCTTCACCAAATACAGTAGCAACTGAACCATAAGTATGATCGATTGAAACGACAAAATAACCTAAACTTGCTAGTACTTCAGCAAAATCAGAATGCAAGTTTCTAAAACCTCTCCATCCATGAGAAATAATAATTATCGGATACTTAGCTAAATCCTTATTAATTGGTGCATCAAGATAAGAATTAGAAAGAATATTAGCTGTTTGGTTTAAAGCGAATGCAGGAAAACCAAAATCCTTACTCAAAGCTTTTGAAACAGTTATTCCATCCATTAACCATGGAACTTGTTCATACCCTTCAACTTTTTCAGCCGGATACCAAACTTGAAATTTTATTCTTCTTTGATCGTTGGGATCATCTGTATAAATCTCATCTCTTTCCGTATTTATCACAAATGACTTGGTGCCAATTAAATAATCGCCACTTACATCAGGCATTTTATATTCGGGAAATGAAAATACAAAAAATGCAGAAAAGACAATAAAGACAGATGATAGAATTGTTATTATCTTAAGGATTCTCTTTTCAATACTGATTTCTCTTATCTTTATAAAGTAACCTAAAACAATCAATAAAACAATAGATAAATAAAGCAAAAATAACTGCCACAAAAATCCGGAGAATATTATTTGCAAAACAAAAACTACAAATATCAATCCAAATAAACCAATAAACAGCGATTTGCTTCTTATCTTGTTACTCATAACTAGATAAAGAGAGACTATTGTCATTAATAAAAAGATTATTTCTAATATAAACATATCTTTCTCCTAATTCGGTTCTTATATTAATAATTATATCAAATATCATAATCACATGTGCTTGTGTTAGCAAATTTAAATATAAAAACCATATCATAATATTTTTATACCTCATAAATCTTCAAAGCTTGCTGGAGCGAATGTTTGTTTAGCTTGCGTTTAGCTAACGGTACTGATATATAGAAAATACTCATAGTTAAACCAAAACCAATAAGATAATCAAGCCAACCTAAAGACATTGGAAAGACCATACCGAACTGACTTGATAAATACCATGTAATAAGATAGAAACTTCCTAAAGTGAAAGGAACAGTAATAAAGAAAACTAAAGCAGTATACAATCTGTAACTATTGATAAACACTGTTTGAATCTCTTTATCGGTATAACCGATTACTTTAAACAAGCTAATATCGTAAAAATAAGCTTCTAAAGATAAACTAGAAATCAATAGCATCACTACTACTCCGATAAACACCGAACTAACAATTAGAACATAACTCATGACATTGCCAAGATTAGACATATCTTTACTCTGGGCAACTAAATCATCAATGTTTAAAACATATTGATAATCTCCAGATAGTTCTGATTCAGCATAAACTGCATTATAATAATCCGCACTTATTCCATCGGTTAAAAACAAAGACAAAGCCTCCCGGTTAATATATAACTTGTTTGTTATGTATTCATCTTGAACAGCTAATACATTAACATCTAACTCATATGTACCATAAGACATAGTTACAGTGTCTCCAACTTCTAACCCGGTTGTTAGAGCCATACCTTTAGTTATAACTATACCTTCTTCATCTAACTTATTTGTAATATCCTCACCTTTTTCAAATAAAGGATAGTATAAATTATCTGAATCTAATCCTACAACAAGAACGTTATTGTCATCAATCATTACATTTGGTAGTTCGATTACTGAGTCATGTGATACATTTTCTTCACCACATCCTAGATAAGGATCACAATAACCGATGTAGTTCGTATCAATCTGATTATAATGATAATTGACAGTTTTATCAAAGATATCAACCATTGATAAAGATACTAGAATTAAGAATACCGCTGTAAAAACACCAACTAAAAATAAAGAAAATCTCATTAAATTCCTAATAATATAATTATGTTTCAATCTGGTTAAAAGATTAGCTTTTTTAAGAAAAGGAATTTCCAGTTTAAATTTACTAGGTTTATCCTTAATAATCTTAGGGTTCATCAATTCTACTGGTGGTTTTTTTAGTAACTTTGAAATTACTATATAGCCAAGCCCCAGAAGAATAATCATCGGCAATACAATACTAATGACAAAAACATTAATATCTTGCGAGATAGATGCATTAGGCAAGATATAAATGCCAACATAAATGTTTTTTAAAGGTTCTGCCAATAAATAACCAAAGAAGTAGCCTATTAATAATCCAGGTAAGGCAAGTAAAAGAATAAATAACAGATAAGGTAGAGTTACTTCATAATTCTTATAGCCTAATGCTTTTAATATTCCTATCGCGCCTTTATGATCATTTAAGATTCGACTTATCATTAACGCAACAACAAAAACAGCCATTACAGCAATAATTAGAGCTATTAGAACTCCCATTGCTTCCCCACCGGCTAATTCTTCATAAATCGCTCCACTTCTCATGGTGTTTTCAGTTAAGTTAACACTTAAAACATAATCTAAACTAATATCTTTGATATATTGCGATCTATTAACTTCTTCAGTAAAAATACCCGCAAAAACAACTTCTAGATTAGAATCGAGTTCATTAAATCCTTCGTCAGATAAAAGCGCTAAAGTTCTAGTTTTATTATTTATGATAAATTCATTACCAAAGATAATCAAAGAATAATCTGGAAAAAATACATATCCAGTTACTGAGTAAGTCTTATCTTCTAAAGTAATAGAATCACCGATAGATATATTATTAGCTTCAGCGTAGTATTTTGTTAAAGCAATCTCATTAGCTAAAACGGGTTTTATACCTTCAGAGATATAAGAAAGATTAATCCTTACAGCATCTTTTAAAAACCTAAATGTATGTTGGATATCATCAACTTCAAAAATAATATCCTTTTGAAGTCTCGCTTCTATTTCTACCTTCTCATATAAATTTTCAAACTGGTTTATCCGGTTACTAATAACTACCGAAAACTCTTCATGATCTAAATGGTATAAATCAGACAATGTGTTAATGTTATTAGTGTTTTCTAAAGATAATATTTCAAACTCAGTTTCTAAAACTTGATTATTGATAATAACATTAAAATCTTCTTGTCTGTAATCTTCAAAATATTCTTCAGTAGGTCCTTTCATCGCACTAACTGAATACGTCATTACCACATAAACAAAGGAGCTTAAAATCACAATAACAGCTAATAAAATTACTTGGATTAGTCGCTTTCTAAAATCTCTAAGCACATTTTTAAACAACATAATCAACTCCAAGAAATATCTGCGGCATTAACTTTTTCTTGATTGACTTGAATATCAACAACTCTACCAGAATTCATCTTAATCACCCGATCAGCCATTAGCGAAATTGCCGGATTATGGGTGATTAAGACGATTGTTGTTTGATACTTCTTGTTTAATTGACTTAGTAAATCAAGAATACCCTTACCGGTCTTCTCATCTAAAGCTCCAGTAGGTTCGTCGCAGAACAGGATTTTAGGTTTTTTAACCAAGGCTCTTGCAATTGAAACTCTTTGTTGCTGTCCACCAGACATTTGACTAGGAAACTTTGATTTTTGATCAAAGATTTCTACACTTTTAAGCATCTCATCAATATCAAAAGGTTCTTTTGCAATTTTGTATCCTAACTCAATATTTTCTCTAGCGGTTAAAGTGGATAGAAGATTATACTGTTGGAAGATAAAACCAAGATTTTCTCTTCTAAACTTAGTCAGTTCTTTTTGATTAAGCTTGCTGATTTCTAACTCATCAATAAATATTTCTCCCTCAGTCGGAGTATCTAATCCGCTCAACACATTCAAAAAAGTTGATTTACCAGATCCAGAAGGACCTAACACAACAATAAACTCACCGCGATTAATCGTTAAATCTACTTGATTTAAGGCTTTTGTTTCAAAATCACCGTTTTGATATATCTTTGAAACATTTTTCATTTTAATTAACATAATCTTCTCCCTTTATATATGGCTTCAAAATAAACGATAGTTTTCTTCTGGCTACTTCTTCAAACTCTTGATAAGTGCTTTCTGTGTTATACAAATAAAGCACAAATTCAGCGGCGACAATACCATAGATAATCTCCGATAGTTCCTTTTCACTTATTGGATATTCATTCAAATCCAAATAAATACTTAACAAATTCTCTAAGTCTTTCATATATGCAAAATCAATTTCTGCAAATTTTTGATAAATCTTTTTCTTCTTTTTAGCCATTTTTATCACAATGACAAAAATATCGATTAATATCGATTTAGGAACAATATTCATCTTTTTGATTGGTCTTAAACTACTACTGATTAAGATTTCTTCAACTGAAGGTAAATCCTTATTTAATGTTTCTTCATTCTTAAAAACTATTTTTTCAAATACAGCTACTAAAATTTCGTCTTTATTAGCAAAATAATTGAAAAGAGTCCCTTCTGCTATTCCGCATTTCTTAGCTATTGCTTTAGTGGTTGTTTTGTCATAACCTAAACTCATAAACAATTCTCTAGCGCTATTGATGATACAATCATGAGTTTCATTTTTCATTACTTCTGTTATTCTTGCCATCTTAACCTCCTAATATGAGTATACTCATATTATATATAACTACTGTTATCAAGTCAATTCATCTGATAAAAAACCAAAAAGATTTTTAACAAAATAACTGTTTTATCTGAAGATATCCTTTCTATTTTTTCTATAATTTTCTTAATGTAAACTTAGTCTATTCAATAAAAATGTATGCTAAAAGACATCAATTATAGAGTGTGCTATAATAATTTTAGATTATTTAATTAAGGAGGAATATACTCTAACTTAATTAACCCTTTCATTTTAGAGTATAAAACTAACTACGGAAAATAAGGAAGTTGTAATGAAAAGGTCAATTGGTTTATTCGGTGGGATATCGATATTAACAGGAATTATGGTTGGTTCGGGGATTTTCTTTATCGGGTCATATGTCTTGATGAGAACTAACTTCTCCAGTGGTACAAGTTTACTAGTATGGCTTATTGGCGGATTGATTACCTTATTATATGGTTTAATATATGCTGAATTAGGTGCAATGATGCCTAAAGCGGGAGGTTATTACGTATACTTAAGAGATGCATTTGGTAAACCAGTTGGTTTTTTAAGTGGTTTTGTCAACTTTGTATTAGCGTCAAGCGGAAGTATAGCAGCTTTAGCAATCGCCTTTAGTTTGATATTAAGCAATGTTTTATCATTGTTGTTTGGAATTACAATGTCAGCTACTATCATGACGATTATCTCTATATTGATGATTGTCGGTTTGTCAGTTATTAACTTCTTCGGAATTAAAATTGGTACTCTGGTTCAAAAAGCATTCTTGGTGATTAAAATTATCCCAATATTCCTGATTATCATCTTAGGTTTATTGCTTGGAACTAATTCAGTTTCTTTATCAATCGACTTCGGTCAAATGAACTTTTTTGACATCTTGACTATGATCGGTTATGCAGTTATCGCAACCTTCTGGGCTTATGAAGGGTGGACAAATTTAAATAGCGTAGCTGAAGAGGTCAAAAAAACCTGGAAGAAACATTCCTTGGTCATTGATTATATCAATCGCTTCAGTTACCTTGCTATATGTGTTCTATCAATTTTCAACCTTTAGAGTATTACCGATAGCTGACTTGCAAGCATTAATTGAATCAGGAAATATTTATACCGGTATCAATGCTGGGTTTATTCTCTTGGGCAACGTAGGAATGTATCTTGTTATGTTCACAATGTTATTAAGTGTCTTAGGCGCACTTAACGGATCAATAATCGTATTTCCAAGAGTATATTACGCTATGAGTAAAGACGGTCTGTTATTTGATAAGTTCAAAGAACTACATCCTAAATACAAAACTCCAATGTTTGCTATTATCGGTTCAGCAATCATGTCAATCATTCTATTGGTGTTTGGTTTGGATGACTTGATATCATTAATTGCATTTTCCGGATTACTATTCAATGGATTAATCTTCATTAGTCTATTTGTCTTTAGAAAGAAATATCCAAATAAAGAAAGACCATATAAAGTATGGGGCTATCCAATATTACCTATTTTAACAATTCTTATTACGGGACTATTATTAGTAGCTGTATATGTTGAAGATATAAGATCATCCCTCATAGGGACCGGAGTTTTACTTATAGGACTTCCTGTATATTATTTAATCCAATATTTTAGAAAAAGAAAAACAAATGATAATAAACAAAGAACGCAACAATAAGTTGCGCTCTTTTTTTAAAAATATCAATGGGATATATTGTCAATACCTATTTAAAATATCGTTTCATATCACATTTTTAGTAGCAATTGTTTATATTTCTTTGATATAATCCTTCTTTGCATAAATTACTCTAACAATATTAACAAGGTCTTTTTCTTCATCATAAAAATACACAATTAGAAAATTGTCTACAACAGATTTTCTTAAGCAATTATTATTTAACCTAGGGTTACTAATAATTGCATTGGCTTTTGGAAACATACATATACTCGAGAATTTCTCTTCAAATCGCTCAATCAATCTAAAAGCGGATTCAGGATTGACTAATTCTACAGATATATACTGAAAAATATTCTCTAAATCAAGTCTAGCTTTTGGTAATAGCTTATAATCTCTTTCCATACTTAGATTTCATTTCGCTAATAAACATTGGGCCATCAGTTTTTAAAGCGTCATTGTCAAGGTCTTTCAAAGAATCATTAATCATTTTAACAACTTGGTTTTTAGCTATTTCTCTTTCATAGACTTCAATGCTCATTAAAACCATAGAGCCATAACCGTTTTTTGTAACAAAAACCGGTTCATCACATTCTTCTATAAATTTGGAAATATTTGCTGTATTCTTTAACTCGTTTATTGGTATAATTTTCGGCATATTAACACCCCTTTTCATGTCTTAATTATACCATAATAAGATGTTTTTGTAAATTTATTATCTTACTTAATAACAATTTCATAAAATATTTGATTTAATCATTGTTTTTGCAAGCGAACGAATTCATCAACTATATCAAACATTTCTTCATTATGACTTATTAAGATGATGATCGTATTGTTTTTTAGTTTAATTAACTCTTCTTTTAAAATTCTTACGCTATTAGTATCCAGAGCCGAAACAGGTTCATCCAATATAATAAGTGAAGATTTCTTCAATAACCCTCTTACTATAGCTACTTTTTGTTTTTCACCTCCAGATAAAGAAAGAGACTCTTCCAATTGAATTATTTCCTGTAATCCAAATATACTAACCAAATCACTTAATGTTTCTTCTAAATATTCTTCAATACCTCTAGTAATATTATCCTTTACAGGTAATCTCTGCAACCTAGGTTCTTGGATGATAACTGATATTTGGCTTTTCCTAACACTAATCATATCTAAGTTCCTAATATTCAAACTGTTATATTCAATCGACCCTTCAAAATTAAAATCAAGCCCTAGTAACAAATCAATAAATATTGATTTTCCTTCTCCGTTTTTTCCCTTCAAGCAATAGATTTTTCCCTCTTCAAATTCATAACTAAAATCCCTTATTAATTTATCTGAATTAGGATAAGAAAATCCTAATTCTTTGACCAATATGTTATTAATCTTATCAAGTCTGATCTCACCATTTTTCTAGTCTTCAATAGCGAATATTTCTTCCAGTCTATCAAAACTAATTTTTGCATGTTGATACTCCTGACCTAACTTTAAGAAATATTCAGAATAAGATAAGCACATACTAGTATAAAAAGTTATTAGTACAAATTCACCGATAGTTATAGTTTGTTTGAAAACTAAGAATCCTCCGAGTAACATTGTAAAGACCAATGTAATATTCTTTGAGAATGTTCCTATATTATTTAAAGCAGCTAATACTTTATTTAAACTAATGCCTGTTTTTAATAGTTTTTTGAATGAGAATCTAACTTGATCTTTTGAGATATTATACCAAGAATTTATCTTTGTTTCTTTAATCTGTGTGATAAGATCGTTATTATCAGATACATATAAACTGTTCTGCTCTCTATAAAGATATCCTCTTTTATAATAAGCTTTATTTAAAAATTTTATGCCCATCATATTAATTGCCATAGCTATAACTGGTATAAAAACAAGAAATATATTTATTTTGATTATTAATATAAAAGCAACTATAGTACTGATAAACATTATAATAGCAACTATAAAATTGCTGATGAAGAAATTTAAAGTAGTTAAAACATCATTGAATATCCGATTATTTAGATATGCAGGGTTAAATTTTTCAGTTTTTCTTAAGGGGATATGCTCCAATTTATTATCAACATCGATAATAAATTTAAAAGCTGTTTTTGATATAAACACTTCAGATATTAAATGATGAATATATGAACTAACCATTAATAATAGCGTTAGTACTAAGATAAATAGAATTGGGTCAAGACTTATGCTCACGGATGAATTTTCTGTTATGGTATCGATAAAACCACTAAATACATATGGAATTAATAATTGACACAAATAAATAATGCTTAGTAAAGTGCTAATCAAAAAAAATATACTCTTAGAATCCATCACTCTTTTATAGATAGCCTTTAACATCAATATTGCCTCCTAATAGTAAAACTTTAGTTTTAGTATAAATTTAAATTAAAATAATACAAGACTATTAATTTAATAAAATATGTGTTATAATAATGACAGATAAAAGCAGCAATCCAGTAATTGGATAGCTGTTTTTTTATTTTTTTATAAGTAAAATAGCTATAAAAAACAAAAGAGAAATATCAAATATTTCTCATTTTTAGGTTTTATATGTTTGATATTTAGTTAAGACTCAGTGCAAATCATACAGTTATTTATTAAACTTCATTTATCAGTTTAAGCCGATATCTCACCATTTCTATAATAAGATTCTTAGGAAGTTCTTTAGCTAGGGGAAACTGAACAGAACCTTTTCCTCTTTTATAAATTGATAGTTCTTTATCAAAAAAATCTATTGTCGTAGGATGAGGATAAAATCCCACATGATTCTTAAAGCCAGCTATCATAATTTGTTCTTCCATTTTTCCACCTTCGATTAAGGCAAATGCTGGAACTCCATAAGTAAATAACTCTTTAGCATTTGGTACAACAGTTAAAATGCATTCTTTTAACTCATATAGTTTTTTCCTAGTTTCATCTGGAAACTCATCAATATAAGCATTAATAGAACTATATTTTTTCTCCATAATTAAATACCTCTTTAATTAGTTAAATAGTTTTATAAGAAATAAATCAATAGATAAACTATTGGGATTCCAAATATCAACAAAATAATCAACCATAAATTTATACTTCTAAACACCAGAGTCTTTTAGAACTTGAATAAAATTTGTGAAAAACTCTTTAGTTTTGCTAGTGAACTTATATTGAAATAAATTAATATACGCAATATCGTATGTAAACCCAAAAGCATTTTCACCTTTATTGTTGTATTTCTTTAAAAGATATTTAGACAAGAAAATAGAAGTAAATAATATAACAGTAACAACTAATAAAGGAACTTTGACAAATAGACTAACCGACTCATTAAAAACAAATAATAATACATTAATCAAACTTATCATAAATAACAAAATCGCATAAAAGAAAGAACTATATAAAAGTTTGAAGTTCTTTAGATATTTAACATGTTTCTTAATATAAGCTTCTTTATTATCTTCATCTTTTTTATTCAGAGTTCTAAGATAGATAAGTGATTTTTCAGCATTCTTATAATCGACTTCAAAAAACCCTGTATTTTGATATTCTTCAGCAATAGGATTTTGAGTTATAATTGCCAATCCGCTATATCTAGTTGTTTGGATTAATAAATCCCATAGAAAATCATAAATTTCAGTTGATTGATATTTTTCTTCAAGATAAATAAATTGAATCATCTGATGATAATAGAATGTTCTGTTATAACAAGCAATAATACCCATTGGATATCCACCGTCATATGCTATAAAAACCTTAGTTTTATAACTTATAATTTCATCCATTAGCTTATCAAAGATATTATCACTAGATGACATATTTCTTGAAACATAACTTAATACATAACTTGAAACTAATTCTTTTGTAGTATCATCACTTGAATCATGGTCATATTCAAACAATCTGTATTCATTCATTATATTGCTCCTTAGATATTTTGTATTTTGACATATTGATATTTTAATTTTTTCCTTCTATCCACTTATCCAATTTTAAGGAAATCATTATTGATTCGAGTTAAAAGCATCAAACAATTTCTTGTTTATTTGCCTAATTAGTTCCACATCAACTTTCGCAACTTTTCTATCATAGGTTAAGAATCCATTAACTTCATCTTCAACATCCGATAATTGGGTATAGATCAAGACATTTAATCCTTTCCTAACTTCAGGAATTATTTGATTTTCATACAATTGTTTTATACCCGCTTCCAAATCTTGTTGATTTTGATATTTTTTATATCCAAATACTTTATCAGGATTAAAACTATTTTCATTAACAAGCAAACTGTATCCACCAAACTCAGTTAAAGCAAGAATTCTTTTTTTAGCGTACTTTTCATTAAATTTAACTTTCTTAAAATAGATATGTTCACTCCTAAAATCAGTTCCGCCTTGGTCTGACCAACCGCTGGCATGATCAATTAATCTTGTTTTGTCGATATCTCTGATATGTTTTGAGACATCTAAAGAATCAAACTGACCCCAAGCTTCGTTAAATGGCACCCATGTGCTAATACATGTGATATTCTTAAGATGTGATATCATCTCATTTAGTTCCAACATGTATTGTTCTCTGCCTTTTTTGTTTCTTCTACCAAACAACCAATGTCTTTTATCATTGATATGGATATTTAACATTGCTAAAGCACCATGGAAAAAGATATCTTTTCTTTCAGATCCATTTATCATGTCTTGCCAAACAATCATACCGATTTTATCACAATGATAATACCACCGGAGCGGTTCAATTTTTATATGTTTTCTTAGTAGGTTAAAGCCCATTTCCTTCATTGACTTTATATCATTATAAAGCGCTTCGTCCGATGGATTTGTCAACAACCCATCAGGATAATATCCTTGATCAAGAACACCAGATAATAGATATGGTTTATCATT
>JAVEQW010000118.1:0-3028 GCA_034007385.1 Candidatus Izemoplasmatales bacterium | reverse complement strand
ATTTTCTAATCTAAGCATTTTCATCCACCATATACCCGAACTGCAAAATTTCAAGGTATTCTTTCAATAGTATTTTTGATTCTTCGTAATTTAATTTATTTGTTGTTGTTAAAAATAGAGTGTGTTTTAGGATTGCAAAACCAATATCAATTGTTTTATTGATTGCAACTCTGTCAGTAAATTTGAATTGACTCAAGTCAATAAAGTTAATCAGCATCTCACAGTCTCCTAAAAAAGGTAATTGATCTCGATCTCCTTTTGATTCTTCATCAATATGACTCTGAAAATAACTTATAACATTAAGTAAGAACTTTTTGTTCCTTTCTTCACTGAATAAAGAGAAGATTTCTCTATGAACTGTCAAAACTAACTGTTTTAAAGATCCTTTTTTGACTTCGATATCAGATAGTGTATTTGATATAATCTTATCTTTAAATATTGACATTAGATACATTAACAAATCATATTTATCCGCGAAATATGTATAAAAACTACCTCTTGAAATTTCCGCGTTTTTTATAATTTTATTTAATGAAACTTCGGAAAAAGGAAATTCTGCGAATTCTTTTAGGGCAAAGTCAAGTATTTTATCTTGTTTTACCTTTGACAAATTCAAAAATGTTGTACTTGGCATGTTTTCTCACCTCGTAAACATTGTATATGACAATCTGTCAGTTGTCAATTTTTTTGGCTTGACATCACAAAAAAAACAAAATTGCCAGCTATTCAAGCTGGCAATGTTTTATAATTTTAAAATCTTTTCTAGCTCAAGCATGCAGTACTTTTTATCGCTATCTTTTTCGATATTGGCAATTGCTGCTTTAGCTTTCTTTAACATAAGATCCCTGTGGGTAAAATCTTTCAGTAAATGATAGGCTCTCACGTTAGCTTCATAGGCAAAGAATAAGTCAAAATCTTGAAGATTGAGTTTAATCGTATCGTCTAATACTCTTTTTGCATAATACAGTGCTGCTTCTAAAAGATTAGCTTCTGCGAAAACTCTTGAAACTTGCCAGTTGCTCCTTATGAAATGAACATGATTACCAACTAAAGACCAATAATACTTAGATTTAAATGTTAGATCAATCATCTTTAAAGTTTCTTCAACTGTACGGTTATCTTTTTCAATGTAATCCCAAGTTTGATTAAATGCTTGTGTAGCTAAACTACGAATCTCATCATTCAACATAATTTATTTTTTCGCTGCCTCTCTAAAGATTTCTAAACCTTTATCAGTCAGCTCGTGTTTAACCATTTCTTGCAGAACTTTATAAGGTATGGTTGCGATATCTGCTCCAGACTTTATACTTTGGTTAACGTGGTTTAGATGTCTAATTGAAGCGGCAATAATTTGTGTTTTAAAGTTGTAAGTTTTAAACATATCTTTTATATCTTTCAATAGGTTAAAACCCGCATCTTCTTGATTTAACAAATCATCAAGTCTTCCTAGAAAAGGAGAAACATAAGTTGCTCCTGCACTAGCAGCCATAAGAGCTTGAGAGACCGAAAACACTAGGGTTACATTAGTTTTAATACCCATTGCACTTAGTGTTTTTACTGCCTTAACTCCTTCGATCGTCATTGGAATTTTAATCACGATATTCTTATGCATAGCCGCATAAATTTTCGCTTCCTCGACCATACTAGCTGCATCTGCTTCTTTTACTTCTGCACTGATAGGTCCATCAACTAAGTTAACTATTTTTTTGATCGCTTCTTCGAGTGTTATTCCTGATTTTGCTATTAGTGAAGGATTAGTTGTAACGCCCGATATAATCCCCCATTTTGATACTTCTTCAATTTCTTTAATTATTGCTGTATCAGCAAATATTTTCATAATACCCTCCTTCTATATATTAGGTAGCATTGAAAGTTGACCTGACTAAGCTACATAGTAACCTTAATAGAGTTTGTTTTCACTATCCGTTTCTTTTTCCTTATTTTGCCCAATCGAAAGACCCAAAGCAACACCTATAGGTAATCCAATGAACATAAACGCTGGATTTATTGCTATAAAGGCTGATCCAAAACCAATGCCAATGGCAATACCTAATGCCATATATTCACTAACCAAGGTACCTTTTGTATATAACCATATTCAGTTCTAACTGCTTTCTTTACTTTGTTGAACTGTTTTTTGTAAGCACTTCTACTAGCTTTATCACCGCTTGAGGCAGTTCTTAATAAATCACTGTTTCTTTTAATAGAAGTTCAATATTCTCGTTTTGATCATCAAGTAATTTCACATTTAATCTAATGAGCAATTGAGTATCTAACTGTTTTTGTAATTTTTTAGATAGTTTAATTGTATATGAATTGATAATTTCTTGATAATTTGTCATAGTCCTTCCTTTCTCAATATCGGAAAAATCTCCATATTTGAGTAAAAATACTTAACGCTTTAGCAAGCACATAACTTCTTCTAATAACTTATCCTTAATTACTTCTGCTTCCTTTATTATATCATCAATTGTCTTTTTAAACTCTTTTTTCATACTTTCTTCTGTAACTCCAGGCAAATTGATTAATACATTCATAGCTGCTCCTTGAATTGCCGAATAAAACATTAAAACACTCACGCCTTGGTCGGAAATAGTGTTTTGGTTAGAGTTTGGAATTAACTGTTCAACTTTTCTCAAACATGTTAAACCCAAGGCAGAAACCTTCAAAGGAATTTTAATACAACCTAATGTGGCTTTATCAATCTCTTTTTGACGAAATTCAATTTGTTCAGGAGTTTCTTTAGGCAATTGAAAAGCTGCCATCAAAGCATTAAATGAATCCGTATCTTTATCTATCAAATCAGCAAACTCTTCCTTTGCTGATTTGAATACTTCTAAGCTTTCTAAGTACTCGTTTTGAAACTTCTCATCCAAGGCTTTAAACTTCTTCTTACCTATAGTCAAATTACCAACCATCAAAATCAAACTGCATCCATTCGCTCCAGCAAGAGCACTAACACTTCCACCACCTGGTGCCGGTGACTTTGACGCTAATTCATCTAAAAAAGTATTAACTTGCATATCTA
>JAVEQW010000117.1:0-3037 GCA_034007385.1 Candidatus Izemoplasmatales bacterium | reverse complement strand
ATTCAACAGTAGAAGGTAATTGGTTTTAATAAACAGGAGTGATGTAAATGTCTTTTTCACAAGATGTAAAGACAGAACTACAAAGTTTGAAGCACTTGAGTTGTTGTAATAAAGCAGAGCTTTCAGCGATGCTTCATATCAACGGTTCAATTGAAAAAAACTCAGAAGGAATTAGCATAGTCTTTCAAACGACTAATAATGCGGTTGTTCGAAGATTCATGGCTTTGACTAAAGAACTGTACAAAATTGATTTAACTATATTAAAGAAACAAGTAAAGAAGTTGAGAAAACATGATTTATTTGTTGTTAAAATCACTGAAAAGGTTAACTTCCTTATCAGTGATTTGTCGTTAATAAATGAAGCCTCTATATTCTTTCAAGATGTCGATGGAAGATTGATTGCAGATGAGTGCTGTAAGAAAGCTTATTTAAGAGGTGTATTCTTAGCGTCTGGATCGATAAATTCTCCCGAAACAAGCGCATATCATATGGAGATTCAATCTTATTCGCTTCAACAAGCAAAGATTATACAAGATTTGTGTCAAGAGTTTTCTTTAAACGCTAAGGTTTCAAGTAATAAGAGAGGGTATATAACATATATAAAAGAAGCAGAAAAAATAGCTGACTTTTTGAGGGTAATTGGGGCTAATAATTCTTTATTTGAATTTGAAGATTCTCGAATCAAAAGAGACTTTAAGAATTCGATAAATAGAGTTATAAACTGTGATTTAGCAAATGAAAAAAAAGCTATGGATGCAGCTAACAAACAACTTGAATATATCGAAATTATTGAGAAGAAAGCTAAAACCAATCTGCCGAAGAGTATTCAAGAAGCAATTTTCTTGAGAAAAACATATCCGGAAGCTTCGTTATTGGAGCTATCATACGTTTCAATTGAACATTTTGATGAACAAATTTCCAAATCAGCTTTAAATCATAGATTTAGAGCGATAAAGGATTTAGCAAACAAAGTACTGATTGAAGAGGTTATAAAATGATAAAAGGTATTGGAACTGATATTGTTGAAAATATTAGAGTAAATCAGTCTTTAGCAAGAAGAGTTTTAAGCGATAATGAGCTTAAAGCGTTTGAGCAATTGAAATTAGAACAGAGAAAGCAAGAATTCCTATGTGGAAGATTTGCAGCGAAAGAAGCAATAATCAAAGCATGTTCTCAAGCTAATATTGAAGTGTTTATGAGAGATATAACCATCTTAAATGATCAGCTTAATCGTCCTTTTGTGGCTAATCCAAAGTTTGAAAGTTATCAAATATTAGTATCAATATCACATGAAAAAGATTACAGTATTGCTTTTGCAATAATCGAATCTTTAGAATAGGTAGTTAAAATAAAATAATTGTTGCAAATTATCTAAAAATTAGATAAAATGTTAATACTGAGGTGAAAAAATGGCAACTTATAAAAAGGGATTTAAAAAACAAAATACTGAGATGTTATTATTGAAGACGATTGTAGTTGTAATCGTTTCTGTTATACTTCTTGTAGCTGTAGCTTTTGTCTACAACTCAATTACAAGATGGCAAGATTATAAGAGTTATGATCAAGTAGAAAATTACGCAGATGTTTTCCAAATGAAGGATGAAGCTGAAGTTGAACTTGACGATTATGTAATATATGTTTATTCTGACACATGTTTAAGTTGTAAAGAGAATAAGAATGCTATCTTAAGAATCGGAAATAAGTTAGAAGATAACGTATTCTTCTTACTAAATTCTTCTACTTTAGCAACTAAAGATGCTGAAAATAAAACTTTACCTGCATATACTAGTTTTCTAGATACTATTGCTAAAGATCAGATTCCAACACCAATGCTTGTTGTAGTAGTAAATGGTAATTTTGAAGAAATTCATGTTGGTCCAACTGCAGTAATCAATACTTTAACATCAATTAATGAAGGTACATACGAACCATTCAACGAATAACAAATAAAGAGTCTATGAAAGGCTCTTTTTTTTAGCATTTTTTCATAATATATGTTAAAATATTTATATCGATAAGGAGACAAAAATGGAATATATTAATGAAGAACTAATTAAACAAGTCGCCAAAACTCAAGGTATTAGCATTAAACAAGTAGAAACGGTTTTAGAACTTCTAGAGGAAGGCAATACGGTTCCTTTTATCGCTAGATACCGTAAAGAAAAAACAGGTTCACTTGATGAAGAACAAATAAGAGCCATCCAAAAAGAATATGAGTATGGCAAGTCTTTGCAGGAACGAAAAGATGATATTATTAGACTTATTGACGAAAAGGGAATGCTTACAGAAGAACTAGTTAAAGATATCAATGCCTGTGATAAACTGGTGGGTTTGGAAGATATTTATCGCCCATTTAAAGAAAAGAAGAAAACTAAAGCTACTGAAGCTATTAAAATGGGATTAGAGCCATTAGCTAATGAGATTCTTTTATTTCCTAATATTGAAAGTCTAGATACTTTGGCTGAGCCTTATTTGACTGATGAGGTCAAAACAATTGAAGAAGCTTTACAAGGCGCAAAATATATTATCGCTGAAATGGTTTCTGACAATGCTGATTATCGTAAATGGATTAGAGATTTCACTTATAAAAACGGTAGAATCGTTACAAAGATTAAAAAAGATGCTGAAGATCAATATCAAACTTACCAGAATTATTATGATTATGAAGAAGCTTTGTCCACAATTAAGTTGTATCG
Organism: Candidatus Izemoplasmatales bacterium; assembly: GCA_034007385.1. Lineage (GTDB taxonomy): Bacteria > Bacillota_I > Bacilli_A > Izemoplasmatales > Hujiaoplasmataceae > UBA2289. Next base: position 341 of record JAVEQW010000117.1, on the reverse strand, counting down.
TATATTAGCTATTAATAGAGCTGAAAAGGAAAAGATTATTACAGTAAGAATTGATGTTGATACAGATGATATCTTTAATTACTTAAACAAAAAAGTTATTCAACAGAACAAATCTATTGTCAATCCTCTAATTGAAGAATCTTATATAGACGCTTATAAAAGATTGATTAGCGGATCAATTTCTCGAGAAATTAGAACTGATTTTACTGATCGCGCTGAAAACCAAGCGATTCATATTTTCTCAGAAAACTTGAGATCATTATTATTGCAACCACCTTTAAAAGGACAAATGGTTCTGGGAGTGGATCCGGCATTTAGAACTGGATGTAAATTAGCGGTAA
>JAVEQW010000116.1:0-3082 GCA_034007385.1 Candidatus Izemoplasmatales bacterium | reverse complement strand
TTCTTGTTATTATTGAATGCACAAATTGCTATAAAAACAACATCTTCAGGAATTGAGTATTCCTTGAGAGGGTTATTGGCCGGGAAATAGAATAACCCTTTTCCAAAGCTTGTTTCTTCGAATAGTATTCCATCAATCGAATAGTAGTCATTCTCACTTTGGGTAACGTTAATTTCTTGGATTTTTTCCATTTTATAAAATGCATCACTACCAATCGTTTTTACACTGGTTGGTATATTTATAACTTCTAGGTTTGATTTTCATTAAAAGCTAAACGATTGATAAATTGGGTTGTTTCAGGAATTGTATAAGTATTTCCTTCTCTATTAGTTGGATAATAAACTAAAGTAGATAAATCTTCACCAAATAAAACACCGTCAATAACTTCAAAATAAGGATTATCGTCAAATCTGATTATTTCCAAATTTGGTATTTCTTCAAAGAAGCCTGGGTTTAAGTGTTGAATACGCGAGTTTAGTTCTAAAGTTTTTAATTTAGGTAAGTTATATAAGCTTAAATGTTGAAATTGAAGATTATACTCGAACTCTTGATAAAATTCTAAATCGAAAATCACCATATAAGAGATGTATACTTGATTATTTACAGTTACGGGTTCTGTCGCACTTAAGGTTTCTGAAATCGGACAGCCTTTTGCAAACTTACCTTGAGTTAAAGTTCCTTCTGTCAAGTTACATACTTCACTATTTTCGCTTAAGATTTGTTGATAAGCATCATCAGTAATTATTTCTTAGGCATAACCACCATAATTGCCATAGAATGAGATTTTTTCAAGATTAGGCATATTGGAAAATGTCAATAGACCAATATGTTGAACTGTGTTGGGAATATTAACTTCGGTAATGTCCGATTCATCGAAAGCATTATGAGCTATACTTGTAACCAATACTCCTTCAATACTTCTAGGAATAGTAAGAAACTTAGCTTGGCCGTTGTAAGCAAAAATATAAGCATTCAACAACCTATTGTCAAAAGAATATTCAAATACTTCTGTAGGATCTTCAAGAAAAACAGATAAAGTAGTCGATTCTTCAACAATATACTCTTTGTAATAGATATCTTCTTCTTGCTGCCAACCGACAAAGATATAATTTTCTGAAGTATAATCCGGTAAACTTATCGTTGAACCTACTTCAACGTCTTCAAAGACTTGAATAACTTCATCACTTTCATTTATAAGAGTTACATCCACTAGTTCTTTGGTTTGGGTTGTTATTAATGTAGTTTTATCACAACCAACAAACAAAAGAATAAAGAAAATAAGTAAGCAAATTTCTTCATAAAGCCTCCTTTTTTATCAAATAAATCTTTGTCATTATAACATAAACATTAATAGATTTTAATAATCACAAGAACATTTATTAGAAAAAGTTAATTTAAGAAATAAAAATGTATGATTTATTTAACATTATTGGTATAATATTCTATACAACTTGGAGGTTTGTCTTATGAAAAAATTTTACTTAATGATTATGTCTTTATTTGCAGTGATATTTTTTGTTTCTTGTGATTTTCTTGGAAGTAAAACTACTACTGTGAATACAATACTGATTGAAACAGTTGAAGAGACTAGCGACTTTAGTAGTGATACGCTTGTTACAACTTCAGCAGTAACAACATCTTCTGGAGTTTTAACAACAACTTTAGATTCTAATCCTACTACTGAAGTAACTACTAACGTTACTACTTCTGTTACAACAACCCAAACAACTACAAATATAACTACTGCTATTACAACGACTGAAGCAACTACTACTGAAACAACCACTACTGAAATTAATTATCCAATTATTCCTTCTGGCTATAGCTTATTGCAAGATGAATTAGAGTATGTAGGAATACCATCTATTGGTGAGGCTAAGATTTTGGTTTTTGCAGTTGATTTCCCAGATCAACCAATCAGCAATCCTTCAAGTGTTTTAGCTGATATTAATATCGCTTTTAACGGAAGCTCTGATGATTTGGTTTATGAATCTTTGCATAGTTATTATTTAAAGAGTTCATATAACAAACTCAATATAACAGCAGATATTTATGGCTTTTACCGAGCTGAACATGATTCTTCATATTATGAAACATTGAATGATGAGTATTATGCGACCGATCCTAATACAGGACAGTATTTATATCCTAATGCAAGCCATCCAGACAGTGATTTGATTTATGAGTTGCTTTCATATTATGATGATGTTATTGATTACAGTCAGTATGACAGTAATAACGACGGCTATATTGACGGAGTCTATGTTATTTACAATCATGACGTAAGCTATGAGAGCGGATCTGATCTTTGGTGGGCTTATCAATATTACTATATGTACTACGATACATTTGATGGAGTTGATCCAAACTACTATGTATGGATGGGTCTAGATTTCTTTTACGAGGGCGATGAAGGCATAAATGCTAGGACATTAATCCATGAGAGCGGACATATGTTAGGTCTAGATGATTATTATGATTATTATCCTGATGACGCTTATAATAAAGGTGGATTGGGATCCTTTATGATGGATTATACTATCGGGGATCATGAACCTTTTTCAAAGATATTATTGGGTTGGATAACTCCGATTGTAGTAGAAAAATCAATGACAATCGATTTAATTCCACATCTTGAAAACGGTGATGTATTATTGATTATTGATGAGTGGAACAATACGATATTCGATGAATATATACTAGTGATGTATTATACGCCTGAAGGATTAAATGAACTTGATACTGATTATATGTTTACCGATCCAGGAATCGTAATGTTTCATATCAGTGCTGCTATCGATAACGGATATAATCCTGACTCGTATTATTACTCTATCTTCAATAACAATAACACTGATAGTATTAATAAGTTAATCAATATTATTGAAGCGGATATGGATGAAGATATTGAGAAGTTTGCGATAGTTGAAGACAGTGATTTATTCTTGGCTGGAGACAGTTTAGGTTATAGCGTTTATCCGAATTATAAATGGTATAATGGAAACTCTATTAACTTAATAATCGATGTAATTAGCCTTGATTCAGAAAAAGCAGTGATTGAAATTTTCTTTAAATAAAAAAA
>JAVEQW010000030.1:0-14472 GCA_034007385.1 Candidatus Izemoplasmatales bacterium | reverse complement strand
GCTACAACGATATCTTTGATATATTTTAATTCTTTGATTTCGCCTACAAGTGGAATCATGATTTCTGGAACAACTTTTAAGCCTTTCTTAGTTACTTCGATAGCAGCTTCGATAACAGCTCTTGTTTGCATCTTAGCAATCTCAGGATAAGTAATAGATAATCTTACCCCTCTATGACCTAACATTGGGTTAGTTTCATGAAGACTTTCAACAGTTGCTTTTAATTCTTCAAATGTAAGTCCCATTTCTTTAGCTAATTCTTTGATATCTTCATCTTCATTAGGTAAGAATTCATGTAGAGGTGGGTCTAAGTAACGAATTGTTACTGGATGACCTTGCATAGCTTCATAAAGACCAACGAAGTCTTCTCTTTGCATTGGTAACAATTTATTTAAAGCTTTTTGTCTTTCTTCCAATGTATTAGAAACAATCATTTCACGCATAGCTTTGATTCTATCGCCTTCGAAGAACATGTGTTCTGTACGGCATAGACCGATACCTTCAGCACCGAAATCATAAGCAACTTTAGCGTCTCTAGGATTGTCAGCGTTAGTTCTAACCTTCAATGCTCTGAACTTATCAGCCCAAGCCATTAATTTAGCGAAGTCGCCACTTACTGTAGCGTCCATAGTTTTAACTTCTTCACCATAGATATTACCAGTAGATCCGTCTAGAGAAATATAATCGCCTTCATAATACTTCTTGCCTTCAACTTCAAAGTATTTCTTTTCCTCATAAACCTTAACAGTGCCAGCACCAGCCACACAGCAAGTACCCATACCTCTAGCAACAACCGCTGCATGTGAAGTCATACCGCCACGGCTTGTTAAAACACCGCTAGCAACAACCATACCTTCGATATCTTCAGGAGAAGTTTCTTGTCTAACAAGAATAACTGGTTTCCCATCTTTAGCCATTTCCATAGCTCTTTCGGCTGTGAAAACTGCTCTACCAGTAGCTGCGCCAGGAGATGCATTTAATCCCTTAGCGATTATCTTAGCATTCTTTAAACTTTCAGGTTCGAATTGCGGATGTAGTAATGAATCTAATTGAGCAGGATCAACTTTCAATACTGCTTCTTTTTCAGTAATTAAACCTTCTTCAACCATATCGATAGCAATCTTTAAAGCTGCTTGAGCAGTTCTCTTACCGTTTCTTGTTTGTAACATGTAAAGTTTACCTTTTTCAATTGTAAACTCCATATCTTGCATATCTTTATAATGTTGTTCTAATTTATGAGAAATTTCTCTGAATTCTTTATAAATAGCAGGATTGTCTTTTTCTAATTCTGAAATTGATTTTGGAGTTCTGATACCAGCAACTACGTCTTCACCTTGAGCATTGAATAAATACTCTCCGTAGAATTCATTTTCACCAGTAGAAGGATTTCTTGTAAAAGCAACACCAGTACCACTATCTTCACCCATATTACCGAAAACCATACCTTGAACATTAACAGCAGTACCCCATTCATAAGGAATGTTATTAAGTCTTCTGTAAACGTTAGCTCTAGGATTGTCCCAAGATCTAAATACTGCTTCAACAGCACCGATTAATTGTTTTCTAGGGTCTTGAGGGAATGGTTCACCCTTTAATTCAGCATATCTTTTCTTGAAACCAGCAACGATTTCTTTTAAATCATCTGCACTTAAATGAGTGTCTTCTTCGATTCCTAATTCTTCTTTCTTAGCATCGAAAATTTCTTCGAAATGGCTCTTGTTGATTTCCATAACAACATCAGAAAACATTGTGATGAAACGACGATAAGAGTCATAAGCGAAACGTGGGTTGTTAGTTAATTTTGCTAAACCTTCAACTGCAACGTCGTTTAAACCAAGATTCAAGATTGTATCCATCATCCCTGGCATTGATGCTCTAGCACCAGAACGAACTGATACTAAGAATGGATTTTCATTATCTCCGAATTTCTTACCTGCGATTTTTTCTGTCTTTTCTAAAGCTTCAAAAATTTGATCAATAATTGCATCATTGATACGTCTGCCATCCTTGTAATATTGGGTACAAGCTTCTGTTGAAACTGTGAACCCTTGAGGAACAGGCATACCAAGTTTTGTCATCTCAGCTAGGTTCGCACCCTTACCACCAAGAAGATTCTTCATTGAAGCATCTGCTTCTGTGAATAAATAAACAAATTTAGTCATAATTGTTTCCTTTCTATATACTTAATTTATATTGAATAACCGTTAAAAATTATAACAAAAAACTATAATTAATTCAAATTAAAACACTTTCAAATCAATGAAAACGCTACAATTTACTAAAAATCACTTCAGAACGTGATTTTATGTAATAAAACACACCAGCAAACAATAAAACATTCAATAAAGATATCAATAAAACCAACACAAAGAACGAAAAACTACTTGCTAGATAGTAATAGATAAAACCATCTATAGTTAAAATCAACCATGACGATAACATACCTAAAAAAGCTCCAATACTCTGTTTAACAACTTCGGTTTCACTAACAAAATTAAACTTTGGAAAATGCAAATTGATAATAGATCCCAAACCAGAACTTAGGAAACACAAACTACCAACGAAAATCATCATGATTAATACGTTAAAGACATTTAACCCTAAAGCAAATCCGCTCATGAATATCGCAAAGATAGCTACTGGTAAAGTTAGTATCACATTGAAAAGCATCTTTCCAAACATCACTGTACTAGCTTTAATTGGCAACGATTTTAATATCCAAAAGTTCTTGCCTTCTAATGAAAGACTGATAGCTGATGTAAAGACCGTTGAGATTAAAAACCCTAATAACAATAAAAGAACTACTTCAATATCAATACCTAAAGCAACAAACTCACCTAAGAAAGCATTTAAGTTATCTTTAAAGATGACTACTGCTATTCCAGCTAAAGCCATCATTATAACCCCAAAGCCGTTATTGAAAACATAGATGGTAACTCCAAAAAATTTTTTTATCTCTTTGCTAATAATATTCATCAAGATACTTCGTTGTTTTGAAGTTACAGTTTTCTTATTACTAGTTCTAGTAACAACACTTCTTTGATTAGTGTTTTTAACAAGTGTTTGAATTATGTAAACAAAGCCAGCTAAAAGCGCACCACTTAAACCAATCATTCCTAAAGTCGCTAATATATTCAAGTCATTTACAGCTAATCTAAACCACTTGCCGGTTATTAAGTATTTAGTCGCACCTTCAATAAAACCAAGTTGTCCTTCAACTGGATTACCATTACTAAAATTCATTGAGAAGGATAAAAACATTATCCCTAAGAAAAACACAAACATTAAAATGATATTTAATGCTTTACCATACTTAAATCTTGTTGAAAAATTAGCTATTAATAACGAGACGAATGAAAACAAGACTAAAGGAACAAACGGAATAAAAAGCAATAAAACTATCAGCATTATAAGCTTTGCTATATCAAAACCACCATGATAAAAATAACTGAAAGCTATAGGGGCTGATATCGTAAATATTGTCATATATATAAAACTCATCATCACCGTCATCTTCGCTAAAATTACTGTTCTTCCCTTAATAGGCAATGGTTCTAAAATATCATAGTCTTTATAATGAAAGATATATCCATTAGCTCTAAAAAGCACAAACATAATCGACAATCCAGTCGCATATATAAAGATGAAATTGAGCAGTAAATCGCCCATTCCCGCATCAGTTAAAACTTTACCCAAATCAAAAAACATAAAACCAAACAAAAATAGTATCGAACCGAACCCATAGATAATTGCCAAGAAAATCAAAATCGCTTTAACCTTGGAAGACTTTAAATCTGTACCTAATATTCTTTTAAAACTTAAGTTTTCCTTGAAGAAAACCTTCATCAATTTAAAATACATCATGATTCATTCAACAACTCGATAAATAGATTTTCTAGCGATTGATCTTTAATGATTTCTTCGGTTCTTCCGTTAGCGACGATCTTACCATTTTTAATGATAGCTACCTTATTACATAACTTTTCCGCAACTTCCAATACATGAGTTGAAAAGAAGATTAAAGCTCCGTCATTAACAAGTTCATGAAAGACTTCCTTAAGCAAAAATGAAGCTTTTGGATCCAATCCCACAAAAGGTTCATCCAACAGCATAACCTTAGGAGAATGAATCAAAGCACTCATAATCACAATCTTTTGCTTCATACCATGCGAGTATGAAGAAATTGGATTATTCAATACTTGATCCATTTCAAACATTGATGCATACTTATTAATCAAACTTCTTCTTTTTTCCAAGTCGACAGCGAATGCATCCGCTATAAAATCTAAATATTGAATTCCTGTCAACGCATCGTAAATATCTGGGTTATCCGGTATATAAGCAATCAATTTTTTTGCTTCTAACCCTTCTTTCTCTATTGATTTACCAAAAATGGTAATCTCGCCACTATCAAACCTCAAAATACCGGAGATTGATTTTAATAGCGTTGTTTTCCCTGCTCCATTATGGCCGATGAATCCATAAATGTCACCAGGTAAAATTTCTAAGTTAATCCCGTCAATAGCTTTTTTCTTTTGATCATAGGATTTTGAAACATCTTTAATCTTTAGCATATTTTTCCCTCCATAAACATTACTATTATACACTTATCAAATCTTAAAATAAATATCACATATTAAAATACACAAATCGTGCATATATTATCCTTGATTTTTACATCTTATTTAATTATAATATTAAATAAGCTCCTATAGTTTAATGGTAAAACGCAGCAATGGTAATGCTGAAATTCTAGTTCGATTCTAGGTAGGAGCACCATCATAACAATAAAAGTCAGCCGCAGCTGACTTTTCTTTTTATCTTATGGTTTCACCACTCTTAATAACCTTATCTTTAACAAGGTTCAAATCAGCACCTTGGAAGATTCTCACATTTCTGCCGATAACCATATCGTTAGGAACGTTCAAATGCTTTCCTAAAACAGTGATACCTGTCGTTAAAAGCTCAGGTCTTTCAACATTATGCGTCAAATCATTACCGAAACCAACCTTAGCGTTAGCTCCGATTTTAGTATGTTTATCGACAATGCAATTATCCACAACAGCTCCCGGCATGATTTCAACGTCATTCAGAATAACTGAATTTCTTACGGTTGCTAAAGGATGAACAATTACTCCAGGACTTAAAACACTTCGTTCAACATTACCTGCAACAATCGATCCATTCGATAAAAGCGCCTGTTTAATACTAGCCTTTGAGCCCACTTTAACAGCAGGTAATTCTTCTGATCTTGTATATATCTTCCAACTTGGGTCATACATATCAAGTTGAATCTTATCAACAGTTTCGATCAAACCTAAATTTGTTTCTAAATATGATTCGTACGTTCCGACATCTTTCCAATAACCATAAAACTTATAGGCAAATACCGGTTGTTCATGAATCATCTTTGGAATGATATGTTTCCCAAAATCAAGATCAGGAATATCCATTTCCTTTAAATACTTTAACAAGACCTCAGTATTAAAAACATAGATGCCCATAGAAGCCATAGTTAAGTCAGTATGTTTCGGTTTTTCCACAAACTCACTAATTCGTAAATTCTCATCAGCCGCAAGCATACCGAAATGATGCGCATCTTTAGGATCTACGATGTTCACTCCCACAGTCAAACTAGCATTATTCTCAATATGTTTATCAATCATCTTTCTGTAGTTCATCTTATAGATATGGTCACCAGAAAGAATTAATACATAATCAGCTTTTACCTGTTCAATATAATGAATATTCTTTCTTACTGCATCAGCTGTACCCATATACCATTCATTATGTGGTTGTAAAAGCGTTACTTTAGAATCTCTTCTATCCAAATCCCATGGTTTTCCACTACCGATATGATCATTCAACGAAAACGGCAAATACTGCGTTAAAATCGCAATGTCATAAATACCAGAGTTTGCGCAGTTAGACAAGGTAAAGTCGATAATACGGTACTTTCCCGCAAATGGAACCGAAGGTTTAACCCGGTTTTCCGATAAAATATCTAACCTTGTGCCCCTACCACCAGCTAAAATTAAAGCCAAGACTTTTTTCATAAACTACTTCCCTTCTTATATTTAATATTCTTGATAACCTTTACTTAATAAAATTTTTCTTAAACCATTAACAAAATTTTTATCTGCACCCCAAGAAAACCTAAACAACAATCCTTGACCAGCTCCGCTTGAAACACATTCAACCTTGCTCTCATTTGCGTTCCCTCCTACAAGTATACTTAAACTCGCACGATTGGACGCCCGATAATAAAACTTTTCATAAACAAACATAAAGACATGAAAGTCGTCACTGACCATTTTACTCTCACCGACTAATTCAACTGTAAAGCCAAGATTATTGACCTCATTCTTAATTGTTGCGCAAGTTTGAAACACTGAAACATTACTTTTGAATCTTGCACTCGCCATGTTTTACCCCTTACTTATGTCTCTATAAATGTTTTTATAAACAATAGCTGATTTCCGCCAAGAATAATCACTATTCATTGCATTCTCTATCAGTTTTTGCCAATCTGCCTTATTTTCTTTATAGATATGAATCGCGTATCTTATAACATGCATCATATCATGAGCATTGAAATTAGAAAAACTAAAACCATTACCCTTTTTTTCATATTCATTGTAAGCTTCAATAGTATCAACCAAACCGCCCGTTTCTCTAACAATCGGAATAGTTCCATACTTAAGCGCAATAATCTGTCCTAAACCGCATGGTTCAAACTTTGAAGGCATTAAAAACATATCACTAGCCGCATAGATCAGATGGGCAAGTTCATTGGAATAACCAATATAAGCTTTTACCTTGTTAGGAAACTTAACTTCTAAATCTTTGAAATAATTCTCATAACTTGCTTCACCGCTACCTAAGATTATGAAACTAAAATCATCAACTGCTAGCATTTCTTCAAAAACTCTTTCTATTAAATCAATCCCCTTTTGATTAACCAAACGAGAGATTAATGATACAACCGGTCTTTCAACCGGAAAATCAATCTCAAGCTTATTAAACAACGCTTTCTTGTTTTCAAGTTTTCCAACTTGATAATCTTCTAAGGAATATTTCTTAGTCAAAAACTTATCTTTCAAAGGATTGAACTCATTATAATCAATCCCATTTAAAACGCCAATCACGTCACTGCCTCTTTGTTTCAAAAGATTTTGCATGCCATAACCATAATAATCGGTTAGGATCTCTTGAGCGTAATGAGGTGAAACAGTGGTTATCACGTCAGCTGTTACAATCCCGCTCTTTAAGAAGTTCAAGTTACCTTCAAACTCAAATCTTGTATCGTATTCCATATTAAACAATCGATAATCTTGCAAAGGAAAAACGCCTTGATAAGCCAAATTATGCAAACTAAGAACAGTTTTTATCTTCAAAGATTTATACTTTTTTTCGAGTAATAAAGGAATCATTGCTGTATGCCAATCATGGACATGGATTATATCAACGTCAAAATCCAAATACTTCAAGCTCTCAAGAACCGCTAACTGAAAATATGCAAATCTTTTAAACTCATCACCATAATTATAGACGTTATCTCTAGATCCAAAATAGAAATTATTATCAATGAAGTAATAAATGATATTACCTTTTTTAAAAACTTTAATTCCTACATAAAGTTCTTCAAATTCAAAATCAAACTTAAAATTAGCAACGTCAACAATCTTATCTTTATATTTTTTGGGAATACTCTTATAAAAAGGCAAGATGACTCTAGCATCGACTCCCTTTAATCTTTTGATTTCATTTGGAAGCGAACCCACTACATCTGCTAATCCACCTATTTTAACAAACGGTGAGCATTCAGCACTAACATGCAAAACATTTAACATATTATTCATTCCTCCTTTAAAAATTTGTATTCATAAAAAATATTGAATTTTTTACTATGGCCAGAACTTGATTAGATCCTTCCGATAAATCGAGAATAAGATATAAGTTGATTCCATTAACAATAATAACATCAAGAAACTAGGTGTATCCAAATCCACCAATTTAAAGAATTCTCTTAAACCAGGGAAAGTAAAAGCAAAGATACTCGCTATCGCCGAAGCAAATATCAAAATGGTCTTTCTTCCGTTTAAAGGAATACTAACGTTAACCAAAACCATCCAATAAGCGAAAGTTGCGGCTACAATACCTACAGTTGATATCTCTTGTTGGTTCAACAAATTAAAAGCGCTAGAGACCCAGAAAACTGCCATTAAGTTCATTATGATAATAAAAGCCCCAGGCAATACATTCTTCATTACGTTCTTTAAGAAAGAACCGTGGAATCTTCTTGTATTTGGTTCTAAAGCAATTATAAACGAAGGAACACCGATGATAAACGTTTCAATCACAAACATTTGAACCGGTTCAAACGGATAAATTCTTGTGGTAAACAAAAGAATAAATGTCAGTAATATCGTATACAATGTTTTTACTAAATATAAAACTGACGCTTTTTCCAAGTTCGATACAATCTGTCTTCCTTGTTTAACTACATTCGGTAAAGCTCCGAAATCATCACTCAACAAAACCAAATGGGAAATATTTCTTGAAGCATCGGTACCGCTCGCTAAAGCAACCGATACGTCAGCTTGTTTTAAGGCTAAAACGTCATTAACCCCATCACCGATCATACAGACTTTGCGGTTATGATTTTGCAAGTGTTCAATAAGCAACTTCTTCTGATGCGGTTTAACCCGACCGAACACATTGTAATTAAGAGCGATTTGTTCTAATTCACTATCTTCAACATCATCTAAAGAAATGCATTTATCCGCGTCGATAACGCTAGCTCTTTTAGCAATCGCACTAACAGTCATCGCATTATCACCGGAAATTACCTTAACATTTACACTAGCGCTATTAAAGTTTTGAATCGTCATAACTGCGCTATCACGAATATTGTCATCGATAATTACAATCGCTATCGGCGTTACATTACCACTTAATTTATCGTCTTTAATCTTAGCTGCCTTCGCTAATAAAAGTACTCGTTTGCCTTCTAAAGCATACTTTTCAACTTGTTTTTTTATCTTGCTATATTTGGAATAAATCATCTCAGGCGCACCGATTGTATAGATCCCGTTACTAAACTCTACAATCGAATACTTATTTTGAGAATCAAAATTAACGACATATTTAGCTTTTAATAAAGCTTCTTTACCAAAATAATCCTTTAATGCACTAGCTGTCTGATTATTGTCTTTCAATGCATAATTCATTGAACAAATAATTTTCTTAATACTACTATCATCATACTCATCAAGACTTAAAAGCGATTTTTCAATTTTTTCAAAACCGTCAACCTTCATCGTTCCATCAGTAATGGTTCCGGTTTTATCCAAACATAAAGTATCAACCCTTGCTAATGTTTCAATTGAATAAAGTTCTTGAACTAAAGTTTTACTCTTAGCAAGTTTTATTACCGAAGTCGCAAATGTCACTGTCGTAAGTAAGAATAATCCTGAAGGAACCATAGCTACCATTGAACCAGCCATCTTTACCAAAGCGTCTTTATATAAGACATCATTAGCGATAAAATCAGGCAAATAATCGAACCCTGATCTTCTAAATGCATTGTAAAAAGTCATTAAGCCTAATGGAACGATAATTATTCCGATAAGTTTCAGTAACTTTCTCAAACTCCCTAAAATAACACTCTTTGGTTTAGATAAAGTCTTAACCTTAGCTTGTAAACTCTCTATATAGTTATCCTTACCAACAGCTACAGCCTTTGCATAAGCTTCACCATTAATGACATAACTACCGCTCAACAACTTATCGCCTACATTTTTAACAATTGAATGTGACTCCCCAGTCAAGTTAGCTTCATTGACTGATATTACACCATGTTCAACCACTGCATCGGTGATAATCTGTTTCCCTGCATCCAAAAGGAAAATTTCATCGATAACCAAATCATCGACACTTATTTCAACTTCTAAGCCTTCACGAATTACTTTGACTTTAGAATCAGTTATCAGCGACAACTTCTTAATAATCGATCTAGCTTTAAACTCTTGAAAAATCCCGATTAATGTATTAGCCAAAGCTATTACGATAAACCAAGTATTCTCATAACTCCGAATAGAAACCAACAATAAAGCGATAACCGCCAAAATTAGGTTAAAATAAGAAAAGAGATTACTGCTGATAATCTTCCATGGACTCTTTAAATTTGATTTTACCGAACGATTTGTCTTCCCAGATGCTATCCGTTCATTAACTTCAAGACTAGTAAGTCCTAAAGGTTTATATACTTCTTCATTTATCTTCTTCTTTGCCAATTTCATCACCTATAACAATTATACCAAAAAAAACTTTAAAAAGACAACTTACGAAAAAAAAAGAACACTAAATTTTAGTGTTCAAAGATACTTCCTCCGATAAACTCTCTTAAAAGCGAATTCTTCGGTACATATTTAGAATCAATAGTTTCAAAATACTTCAAGAACTTAAGTAAACGATTTGCTTGAATGAAATGATGACTACCCTTTTCAATATGTTTTAAAGCATTTTCTGCGAAGACTTTTAAAACCGCAAATTCATAAGTTAACTCTGAGTTAAAGATATAATCAGCGTTTTCAATATGCGGATAAATCCAGCGATACTCGCCTCTTCTCACTGACGGCCACATATCAAGCGTTTCCTCAGGAGTAGTATTTCTAAACTGCAAATCTCTAACGATTCTTCTTAATAACCTTAAATCAGTAAGATTAATCGGATTATTATTATCAATATTGATTTGCGTAAATGGCGAAATATAAATCTTGAATTTTTTATTCATCGGAATGCTCTTGCTCAACTCATTGTTAAGCGCATGAATTCCTTCGATAATAATCGGAGTAGTCTCATCAATTGTAAAGGAATCAGTCATTCTTCTTTGTTTAACTTTAAAATCATAATATGGCAAGGTAACGCTTTTACCAGAAATCAAATCTAAAATATTCTGATTAAACAATTCAATATCAAGTGAATAGATATGTTCCAAATCCGGTTTGCCAAACTCATCCAGCGGTGCTTGTTCAACTGGCAAATAATAATTATCAATCGATATCATCAATGGATTTAAGCCTTTTTCTTTCAACGCAAGTTCAAGCCTTCTTGAAAAAGTTGTCTTACCTGAAGACGAAGGACCGGCAATAGCGATAAGTCTGGTATCTTTTCTGGATACGATTATACTAGATAACTCATCCAATTGCTCATCATGGCGATTTTCACATTTATTGACAAAAGTTTGAATATCACAACTCTCTATGCATTTATTCATTTTGTAGATCATATCAACCCCAAGGTCAATCGCCCAATTTTCACTTTTGGTTAAGACGTTAAAGAACTTAGGCGAATCAGAAAACTCAGGAATCTCTCCTTTTTCTTCTCTTCTAGGATATTGGACTAAGAAGCCAGGATTTAAATACACTATTTCATAATCCTTTAAATATCCCGTTGAAGGCACCATATAACCATACATATAATTCTTATAGTTATCGCATTTATAAATATTGACATTCTCATGACGATATTCCAAAGTATTAACCTTATCCATATAGCCTAAATCTTGATAATACTCTTTAGCTGCTTCAATACTTATCTGTTTTCTAGTTATATCAAGATCGTCTTTAATAATCTTATTCATTTCCTTGATGATATTATCAAGCATTTCCTTGGTAATAGTTTGATTAACGCCTCTTCCAAAAATCCCCATAGAAATACTATTGGAAAACTTAATCTGAACTTCCGGATATATTCTATAAGCTGCCATGCATACTAAAAACCGCATGCTGGTCGCATAAATTCTCGTTGAATCATAAAAAGAGTAATCCAAAAACTCAATTGTCGCATCATAACTAACCCTGTAAGATAACTCTCTTAAACGGTTGTTGACCAAAGCAGCGTAATATGTTCCCTTAAACTCCTTAACCAAGTCTTTTAAATAGACAGGTTGGTCATATTCTCTAATACTATTCATTACAGTTAACTTCATAATCATACCTCTTCATTTTTTAGAGTGTATTACTATTTTACTACTTTTAAATATTTTTTCAAGAAAAAATCTTTTATTTTCTTTTAGCTTACAAAAAGACACTCCCTTTGATATAATAACAAATTAGGAGGGTTGAAATATGACCATAAAAGACTTCTTATCAACGACTGGTATGGACGAACATCCAACAAGTTATTTGTTCGGTCCATTTCATCTTTTATATTTTGTAATTTTTATAATTTCGTTTATTCTTGTTTTCAAGCTAGTTAAATCTATGAAAAAAGATAAACAAGATCGCTTTATCAATCTTGCTTTAATTCTGATCATCGTTCTTAAATACGCTACCGAGATTCTTTTCATCTATGAGTATTACACCCTTGACGAACCCCTATCAAGCTATTCTCACCCCTTTTTGAATGTCAATACTTTCTTTTCCTTTCAACTTTGTGGAGTGATGAATATCGTTTTACCTTTAGTGATATGGTTTGATATCAAACCTCTTAAACCCTTTGTCTACCTAACATCAATCCTTGGGGGCTTAGCTGTAGTATTTTACCCTGTAACTGTTCTTTATGGCGATCCTTTACAAATCAATCTACCGATGTCAAGAAGTATATTAGTTCATTTCTTCTTAGTATTGATTCCTTTAGTTTTGATTAGTAGAGACGATATCTTGATAAAGAAAAAAGACTCCATAAGTCTAACTATTGGAATCTTTTCAGTAGCCGCATGGGCAATGTTTGGTAACCTGTTTATCGATAATACAGCCAATAACATGTACTTGATGAACAACCCCTTTAGAATCGCTCAAATACCTATATTAGGAGATATTCCAGATGGCTATCATGTATTTATCCTAGCAATAATGGTTTTCATAGGTTACTTCATTGTTTATAATATAGCGCGTATATTTCAAAAAAAAGCCTAGAAAATTTCCAGGCTTTTATTCTTCATAAAGATCATAAAGTTGATAAATCTCCATATTAAGTAATCCAATAAAATCAGTTTCAGTAGAGAACTCTTCATTACCGTTAAAAATCATGATAACTAAACTTAATTTCAATTCACTTACTTCATATTCAGCGACGATTTCTGAAAAAGATCTACCTTGTTCAATGTTAGGCATATAATCATCATTGCTATTGTTATAATCGAAGCCTCCGTCCGGTGTCATCGGTATCGCAGCTTCAGTTCCTGATTTAAACTCTACCTCACTAAAATTACCAGCCAAAACAATTGGTTTTACGTTGTTTGGTATAGAATCAATGATTACTTGACTAATTTCATCTCTTCTAGAAGCATCGGCATCGATGCCATACAAAATATATAAATTATTCTCGTAACCTAAGCCTTCAGTTTCATAAAACTCATATAACAAACTCAAAGCTTCTTCCAAACTCTTATATTTAATATTAATCTCATTAAAAGAATCTAAGTTCTCAAGATCATTAATTCCAATAACTCTGTTGAAGCGGTTAAGTTCAAGTTCAATGCTTGGATTAACTTCAACTTGTAGATAACTAACTGGATTCAGGTTTAAATACAAGAAACCACCCATACCAACTAAAAATAGAAATGCTAAACTTATCATTGCATAACGGAAATAATTTACTCTTCTACTCTTTTCATAGGGAAGATAACTATGAATAGAAAAATCATCTGCTTTATTACTAATATCAAATTTTAGATTATTTTTTAACTCAGTTTTAAAATCTTTAAATTTCATAATTATTCTCCTTTCAAATATTCTTTCATTTTCTTGACAGCCTTAGCATATATCCAAGAGACAGTCCCTAAAGGTTTATCCATAATAACTGATAATTCTCTATGAGTCAAACCTTCTAAAACATGCAATAAGAAAATATCTAACTCATCTTTTTCTAAAATGCTTAAAGCTTTTTGAATAGCTTCTTTTCTTTCTAATTTAATCTCAATATGGTCATAATAGGAAAAATCACTGAAATCATCTACTTTGGTGATTCTTTTTCTTTTATTGTATTCATTTATCGCTAAATTCTTTCCGATTGTTATTAAATATGATAGAACATTTTTATCTTTATAATCATTCAACTTCTCTAAAAACTTTAAATATGTATCTTGCACAATATCTTCAGCTAAAGCCTTATCGCGAATTATCGGCAAAACTACAAAGAAAACTTGACGATAACTGCCGTTATAAAGTTCTTTAAAGGCCGCTTCATCGCCTCTTTTTAGCCTTCTGACCAAATCATTCAAATTTGCTTTCAATTAGTCCACCTCTAGAAGATATTTTATCACATTGAAAACATTTATTTAACTGGTCATTAATATAAACAATTAAACAAATGATTTACTTGGTAAAAAAAAGCAAAACCTCAATAGTTTTGCTTGCGTATTTTTCCGTCACGTTTATGAATAACAATTGTAGTATCTTGATTCAATGCCTTGATTGTTGCCCAAGCAATTGCTTCAGCTTGTGTTTCAAGCACTCTAAGAGT
>JAVEQW010000029.1:0-14545 GCA_034007385.1 Candidatus Izemoplasmatales bacterium | reverse complement strand
ACATAAAAACCAGTAAACTGATAATCTTGCTCATTAAAATAATTCAGCGGCATCATTTTCATAGTATGAGGGATATCTACTTTTTCTAAAGACTGATATTGATAGTTATCATTTAGATAGTCATTCTTAAAAGTTGGTGTAAAATACCAATTATAATTTAAACTGATTTTTTCTCTCATAATTCAATCTCCTCGATAAGGTATAGTCTTGAGCCGAAGTCACCCATTAGTCTGATATTTTCGTTATAGCCAGTTCCAATAAATCTTTGTTTAGGAATAAAGCCGTTATTTACCAAAACGTCGCCTTTTACAATTTGCGTATCTTCTTCATTTTTAAACAAATAGCGATTCTTTAACAGATGAAAAAGTAATCCTTTAGAATTAAGTTTTATTGGTAACGCATGTTTGATTAGATGACCAAACATATCCAGATTAAAGTATTGTTCTCGTTTTGTGATTTTATAGGTTTTGTTCTTGTCTAACATCGGAAGTTTATAGACATCATAGGCCATGCTCGGTTCTTGGAGAGTCTGAAAAGTACCTAGGATAGCTTTTGATTTGTCTTCTGACATAACAATAAGTTCGAAGTTATTGCTTTTAAATGGATTATTCAGTTGATAAAGTTTGCCGAATTGAAGTAGTTTTCGATTTGCTTTATAATAAGAAATCTGTTTTTTTATCACTTTGGTTTCATAAGGTGTGAGATGAGTGATATCTAGTTCATACCCTAAAAGACCAAAAGCGCTGATATTAAATCTTGTTTCTAAAGGTGTTTTTCTGATGACTTGAGCAGAAGGAATATCAGAAACATGATTACCCATAACTGATTGAGAGTATCCGAAATATGTGCCTGACTGTATCAAATATCTGCTGTGAGCGTCGGTGTTATCCGAAGTCCAGATTTGTGGCATATAATATAGCATTCCCAAATCAAAACGATTACCACCTGATGCACATGATTCAAATAAAATATTAGGGAAATCATTTGTCAGTCTTTCTAGAAGATTATAAAGTCCTAAGTAATAGCAATGGATTAATTTACCCTGATTTTTTGCATCGAAACCAGATGAGTATAGATCAGAGAAATTTCTGTTCATGTCCCATTTGCAGTATTTAATATTGTTCTCCTTAAATAATTTTGCTAGAACATCATATAGATAATCAACTACTTCTTGTTTGCTTAAATCAAGAATCAGTTGGTTTCTCCCGAGGCTCGGATTAAATGAAGGATGTTTAATTGCCCAATCAGGATGTTCTTGATAAAGCAAAGAATCTTGATTAACCATCTCTGGTTCAACCCAGAAACCAAAGTCCATGCCAAGATTATTGATTTTTTGAGCTAATTTATTGATTCCTAATGGAAGTTTCTTTTTGTTTACAAACCAATCTCCTAAAGATGAATTATCATCGTTTCTTTTTCCAAACCAGCCGTCATCTAAGACAAATAACTCAATACCGAGATTTTTTGCTTTTTTTGCTAGTTTTAGTAGTTTTCGTTGATTGAAGTCAAACATAGTTGCTTCCCAGTTATTAAATAAAACCGGACGTTCTTTTTCTAAATAGTCCGGTTTGATTATATGCTTGTTTATTAGATTATGAAAGGATTGTGAAAGTTTGTTATAACCTTGATTGCTGAAGGTTAAGCAAACCTCGGGAGTAATGAATTCTTCATTTGGGTTTAATTGCCAAAAGAAATCAAAAGAGTTGATACCCATTTGAACTCTAATCATTGAAAAAGGATTTCTTTCGACTACCGCTTCAAAACTTCCGCTATATACCAAAGAAAAGCCGTAACAATCGCCAGTTTCTTCGGTAGTTTTAGTAGTATTCAGAATAATGAATGGATTATGATCACTTGAAGATACACCTTTTTTTGAGTCAATCTTAATAATACC
Source organism: Candidatus Izemoplasmatales bacterium (assembly GCA_034007385.1). Classification (GTDB taxonomy): domain Bacteria; phylum Bacillota_I; class Bacilli_A; order Izemoplasmatales; family Hujiaoplasmataceae; genus UBA2289. Next base: position 12,651 of record JAVEQW010000029.1, on the reverse strand, counting down.
AGGATTAATAGTTTGGGTGTTCAATTGTCTTTCTTTAATCCATGCACCATCAAATGTTGTTAAGCAGTAATCCTTATTATTGATATCAAGGTTCATGCTTAATGCTTTTTCTATCATAACTTCATTTGTAGAATCGTTAATAATGACTGCTCTTCTAACTATGATGTCTTCATCAATTAGAACCGAGTAGTACAGATTGATTGTAAGTTTGTTAACTTCATCAAACATTGTAATTACAAGTGTTTCAGCATTTTCCGCTCTAACTTCCGGAAGGCCCTTAAATGAAGGTTTTCTTGCTAAAACTTTATGAGATTTATACTTGAAATCTGTGATTCTCGATCCATCATTCAATCTGAAATGACACATCGGTTCACGGAAATCGCCTTTTCCAAAAGTTGAAAGTTCTAAAAAAGAAGTGTTGAGATTAAATGATTTATCTATAGAATCGTAGATTACTTGTGATCCAACTTCAATCTTATTGCTTAAAACTAAGTTCTCATAATCCGTATTTTCATCCACTTTAGAACCAAAGTACAAACTACCAAGGTGATTGCTTGGTAGAATTATCATAATATATGAATTGTTCTTTGTTTGAAGATGAAAGATTTTATTGGTTTCGATATACTTAATCATGTTATCTCCTTAAGTTCTTGTTTAAGTCTTTTCGGTAATACGGCACTATCACAAATAATGTAAGTGTTGTTAGTACAATTATTTGTAATAAAACGGCTAAAATTATTAAAAATTTGTCCGAAAAAAGATAGCCGAAGGTAATGTTGTCAAAAAGTACGTGAGCAAGATATGCTGGTGAGAAAACAAATACATAATCTAGACCTTCTGGCATAAGATTCATTAAATAAATGAAAGGGATTAATGAAAAGATGATTATATAGCCGATATAGGTTAACGAAATTAGTTTATGAGATTTTGCCAATATGGTTATGGCAAAAGCGATTATCATATGTAAACTTATACTTAGAATATAGGTGAGAATAAATAGAATAATTGAAAAATTGACATTTAAAACAAAAATAAAGATTAAGATATAGAAAAGTAGCGGTATTAGCTGTAAAGAGATTGCACTTAATAGTATTGCTGGCAACACCTGGTAAATTCTACGTTTTTCTTCTGATATCGGAAAGAGAGTATCTTCTTCTTGTTCGATGAATAGAGTTATTGAATGGCTAATTACAGGGATAATGAAGAGCGATAAGTAAATGAATAGTAAAGGATTTATCTCTGGAAAAAATCCCATTGCTAAAACAAAGATAATTGAAACAATAATTATCATGTGGAAAATACGATATTTATATAGATTTACCCAGTCGTTTTTAAAGACGGCTTTAAAGTTTTTCATTTTAATACCTCATTTCTGATTATGGTTTGATAGTCTATCGTAGTCAGTGATTTAATATGTTTAATTTTTGGTAGATTATCTTTATTATCCAAGTAATCACTTAGCTCAGATATTGATAAAATTTTATATGTTGTTTTTCCATCGATAATTGTAGATATTTCATATGTGTTTCGATATTTATTTCTGATTGCACCATAATCTAATTTTTTAATCTGATTTAGGTTATCGACTATATACAAATTTATATAGTCATTATTCAAGTTAAACGCATCGGATATCACTACTATTTTACTAGTTTTAGATAAAATAGGCAATATATCTCGATAAATCAATGCTTTTGCTTTTGAATTTAACATATTTATTGTATAGTCAAGAACAATATATTCTACTTCTTTTATTGAAAGATAAATAAGTAAGCGAAGTATTTGGAAAAAATCCTTATCAGTTTTTGAAAGATCTATGATTTCTCTATCAAGAAGTTTTTGAAAATAAGAGATATCTTTAAAGCTCTTTTTTATTATAGAAAGAATTAGCTTTTGATAAGTTAAGCGATAAAGTTTTGTCAATTTCTTTAGCTCTTTATCTATTTTGGGTGCTTTTTGATAATAGTCCGCTAGATATGACAACTTCTCATTATAGTTAATTTGTTTACTTGAATCTACAAGAATATAAGAAATTGAATCATTAATATCAAAATTACTTAAAGTATAGGTCAGACTGGATGGCGATGTTACGGGTTTTATGAGGATGAAATCAATAAAAGAACTTAAATCACTTTCAATGTCAGATGAATCTCTTAAAAATTGAGGAAAGTTTTGGTAGAGATTATCAATTAATATTTCAATGTAATTAAAGTTATGATTATCTTTGAAAAGATTGAATTGTTTTTTTAACCTAAAATACAATGGCTCGATACATTTGCTTTTAATAATATGTTGCGATTCAGGATCATAAAGATGAGTAACTATGAATCTATAGAATTTTCTGTCATAATTGTTTAATAGATATAAGTTAACAAAAAATTCAAAGAGAAGATCCTTCAATGAATTATTATTAAATAAATTAAAATTTCTTTTATTGAACAAAACTATTTGAGTAACAATTACATGGTCTGATAAAGCAATGAACAGCTCTTCTTTATTGTTAAATCTATAATAGAAACTACCTTTATTTATGCCGCTGTTTTTGATTATTTCATTTGTTGATGATAATGAATATGATTTACTGGAAAACTCCTCTATTGCTGCATTAAAAAGATTTTCATTAGATAGAAGTATTTGAGTTTTATCACTATATTTCATTTATGACCTCCATATTATACTACCTAGTATATACCATATGGTATATTTAATCAATATGAAATCAAAAAAATAAAAAAAGCAGCTTCTTTTTTAGCTGCTTTAGTATCTACTACTGTAGTTTTAATTTCAAATTTAGTTTTTGATTGAAGAAATTACCTAAATTGTAGATGTCTTCTTCTTTTTCGAATCCTTTAAAATCGACTATGTACGTCTTTCTATCGTTTGACTGAATCATATAAAAATCTTTAGCTCTTTTGATTGTTTGAATATCTTTATATTCTACGTTATAGCTTTTCACATTAGTTACTGAGAAAACCTCTTCTTGAAATACATAGGTTTGAGTCATCGGGTTATCTACTAGAGGTGAACGTTTTAACATTCTATTAGTCGTCAGTTTTTGCATTCCTAATGTTAAAAGATAGTATAGAACTAAGATTCCAGCTAAGATTCCAGCATAAGCCCATTCTTGTTGAATTAACATGTAAATGATAAATGCGATTGAAATTACTGTTATAATAATAAAATTCTTTACCATGTAAGAACCAGCATAGAATTTGTTGTATCTAAGGATCAAATCCTTATCGTATAGCGTGTTATTAATTATATTCATAGTATGTACTCCTTTATATATTTATTTTCTTAAATAGTAGTGGATAAATACCAATACCAACCATAACCATTATAACATATCTTAAGAAATCTAGAAAACTTGCTAAAATACTTAAAAACATTTGATTATCAATTAATTCTTCTGGATTGACGATAAGCGTGAATATTTCTTTTAATCCAATTCTAACAGCCATTACTACTGCTATTCCAAGTGCGAAGCGAAGAATATTTTTCAATAAATTATTATGATTTAAGAAATTAACGTATTTATTTTCAAATCTTACCCCTAGGACAAAGCCTGCCAGTGTTCCTATCATCTTAGCAAGAGCTTCTGTATTAAAGTAGAAAGTCTCAGAATCAAAACTAGTACCACTTAAACTAATTAAGTTATAAACGAACAAACCAACCAAAGCTACACCACTAATAATTAAGATTATGTTATAGATTTTAGATAGGTCTTCTTTTTTAGATAAATATTTAGCTAGGTAATATGTTATTAAAATTCCCAAAAAAGCTCCTACTAATACATCAGTAAGGTAATGGACGCCAATATACATTCTACTTATAGCAACCAAAACAGTAATTATTATCGCGATTATCAATAAATATTTTTTCTTAAAGAACTGGTATACTCCAAAAAAAACAGTTGAAGCTGATTGAGTATGACCGGAAGGCATTGAATAACCGCCTGATGTTTCTGGTCTAAGATTAGTTATTTCTGTATCTACCATAAATGGTCTAAGTCTCATGAATATAGCTTTTAGCAAGCTATTTAACCCTAATGATATGAATACTGTAATCCCCAATCTTTCACCGATTCTTTTGTTAATCGACCAATAAATTCCGCCAAGAATCGCAATTACTACTAATTCTTCACCAAAAATAGTAAAAAACTCAAACAAATTATCAAGAAATGGCGTTCTAAAGCTTTGAAGCCATTTGATGATTTCTAATTCAAAATTCATAAAAATACACATCCTTCTTTATAAAATAAAGCCATAGATTATTAAACCCATTACTCCTGATACAAGAACAATAAAAACAGGATGAATCTTTTTCCATATCCTCGTCATTGTGAAGACAACAGCAAATATCAATAATGTTGACCATTTGAAATCAATTTCTTTGATGGTGAATATGGAGATACTGAAAATACTTTTTAGTAAAAAGGCTATTGCGACTGAAAAAATTACCCCCACTACAACCGGTTTTACACCTTTTAAAAAACCTACCACATAGGTGTTAGTCGCAAATTTATGAAAAGCTTTAGCGATAATGATTATAATTATAAATGATGGTAAAACAACAGCTAATGTGGCTAAAACTGAACCTAGTATACCTTGTTGGGAATAGCCGATAAAAGTTGCAATGTTGATGGCGAAAGGTCCAGGGGTAGACTCGGATATTGCGATAAAGTCAATTAGAGTTGAAGTTTCGAGCCAGTTTTTTGCTACTACTTCTTCTGTGATAAGAGGAATCATAGCATATCCGCCACCGAAAGTGAAAATACCTATTTTAAAGAAGGTAATAAATAATTCTAAGAGAATTTTTAGACTCATTTGGTTTCACCTCTTACTTTAAGGACTTGACTAATGATGCCTATAACTCCACCTATTGCTATAACTAGTATTACTGGTAGAAGCTCGAATAAAATCATACTGAAGCCAATCAGGATTAAAACATAACTAAGTATATTTTTATCTAGTTTTTTATACATTCTGATTGCAGCATTCAGTACTAAGATCGCAACACCAATTCTAACGCCTTTAAATGCATACTCAACCCATACATTATCTTTATATTGCATGAAAAATGCCGCAATTAGAACGATAATTATTACTGATGGCAAAACTACTCCTAATGTTGCCATTGCCGATCCTTTAATTCCTTTAACTTTATGACCAATATATGTGGCAGAATTAATCGCAATCGGTCCAGGCGTTGATTCGGCTATCGCAATTATATCCAAAAATTCTTCATCAGTGATCCACTTGTATTTTTCAACTGCATACTGATGAATAAAAGGGATCATTGCATATCCCCCGCCAAATGTAAATAATCCAATTTTAAAAAAGGTTAAAAATAGTGTAATCAATTTAAAAAAGTCTCCTCTATACTCTAAATCTCTTTAAAAGTCTCTAGTTCATCCTTAATCTTTGCATAAACTAAATCACTAATTCCGATAGTATCTAAATCTTTATACTCTTCATACTTAATTAAAGGCAATACTTTTAAGTAAATCTTAGCTTTAAATATCTTGAATGTCTCGACTGTCTTATGGAAATTGTAGAGTACAATCAATGAAATGTCTGCCTTAGCTTTTTGAGCTGTTTTAAAGGCTCCTGGTTTGAACTCATTCATCGAGTTGCTGTGAGTTCTGGTTCCAGCAGGAAAAATGGCGATAGGTTGGCCATTTTTTACTTGATTGATTGCTTGTAATACCGCTTGTAAAGCTTGTCTATCGCCAACTTTCCTTGACAGCGGTATACAGCCGATACTTTTAATAATCGTTTTAATTAAAGGAATCTTAAACAATTCTTCTTTAGCGATAAAAGCCAGTGGGTAATCTTTATAGACTTGTTTAATATAGAATGGGTCAGTGTACTCTACATGATTAGAATATACTACGAAATTATTGTCTTTCGGTAGGTTTTCTTTTCCTATGACAATGGGTTTGACTCTAAACAAGAAATTAAAAATGTAGTGATTATAATAATTGAACATTTTATGTTTCTTAATGCTATTTGGTGCTGATTTAGAAGTAAGGTAAATCAGCGAAACAAAAATTAGTAGAACTAATAATGTTATTGCTATATTCAAGCCAAAAAACACCAATATAACTTTAAATATATCGATTATTTCCAGTTGAACGCTAATATTAAATGCATATAATGTGGTTAAGACTAACGAAATAACCAGCTGGAATAAGAGTATCATAATTCTTATTTAATCCTTTCGTATACAGCGAATGTCAGTTCTTCATTATCATCTGACTTAACTAGTTTAAAATCAGATAAATCAAAATCTAAATAAGTGTCTCCGTCATATACTTTTTTAATATGGGTGATATAAAGTTTGTCAGCATACGGAAAAGCTATTTCATAAATAGTTTTACCACCAATTACAAATATCTCTTCATTATGAGGTTTTTTCAAGAATCCAATCAAGTCATTGATTACTTCTACTCCAGGATATGAGAAATTATCTAAAGAAGCAACAATTGATTTGCGATTAGGTAATGGTTTATTTAGTCTTTGTACAATTGATTCAAAAGTAGTTACACCCATTAAAACGGTTTTATTCAATGTGATGTATTTAAAATACTGTAAATCTTCAGGATAATCCCAAGGTAAATCGTTGTTCTTTCCAATTAGACCTGTAGGGTCCATAGCAAATATCATACTAATCATTTTCTTTACACAGCAACCTTTCCTTTAATTGTTGGGTGAGGATTGTATTCGATTAAAGCAATATCTTCATAGACAAAGTCTTCGATGTTTTCTTTATCTGCCAGTATTAATTTTGGTAATTTTCTTGGTTCTCTATTTAATTGGGTATTAACTTGATCTAAGTGATTTAGATAAATATGAGCATCACCTATAGTGTGAACTAACTCAAATGGTTCTAAATTGGTAACTTTTGCGACGAGCGCTAGTAATAGCGCATACGACGCAATATTAAAAGGAACACCTAAGAATGCATCAGCACTTCTTTGGTACATTTGTAATGATAATTTATTGTCTGAAACATAGAATTGAAACATCATATGACATGGTGGTAGGGCCATGTCTTTAATTTGTGGTGGATTCCATGAGTTTACAATCAATCTTCGACTAGAAGGATTACTCTTGATTTCTTCTATGATTGTCTTTAACTGATCAAATCCATTGAAATCACGCCATTGTTTCCCGTAAACTGGACCCAGATTTCCATGTTTTTTTGCAAAATTAGAGTCCTCTTTAATTCTTTTGACAAACTCATCTTGGGTTTCGCCATTAAATTCTTCAGTTTGGGTAAAGTTACGGTATGGCCATTCATTCCAAATTCTTACATCATTGTCAACTAAATATTTTATATTGGTATCGCCTTTGATAAACCATAGCAACTCATGTACAACAGACTTGAAGTGAACTTTCTTGGTTGTTAAAAGCGGAAATCCTTCTTCGAGGTTAAAACGCATTTGATATCCAAAGGTAGATATTATCCCGGTATTGGTTCTATCATCTTTTCTTTGTCCATTTTCTAAAATGTGATTTAAAAAGTTTAAGTATTGTTTCATATATCTTTTATAACTAATTAAAATTAGTTATGTAACCTCCTACCTTTATTTATTCTATTTAAAATTATAACATATTTTCCAATATAACCAAGTTAAAACGAAAAAAATAAGCACCCGTAGGTGCTTATTCTGTGTCTTGTGCATTCTTGTTAATGAAGGTAATTTTTTCAACAATTATTTCAGGATATGAAAAGATTGTTTTTTCTTCCTGAATGAAGCCTTTTTGTTGAAGTCTGGCTTTGATACCGACTGTGTAACCTTTTTTGCAATAACTGACTGTTGCTTCAGCAATACCGCTCCATAGCGTACACTTGAAAAAGTCTGTCTCGTATTGATTGTTTTCTCCGCTCTTAAAAGATCTTTTTACAGCTAAATTGATTGTAGATACTTTCATTCCGTTTTCTAACACTGTTAATTCTGGGTCACTTACTAGTCGTCCAACTAAAATTAATTGATTCATTAATATCCTCCTTTTTAAAGATTATAACAATTTGGGTTATACTTTCTTAGTTTGAGAATTTTAATGAGCATTATGCAAAATTGACATAATTCATCACATTTTTTTAAAACAAATAAAAAAGACAAGCTTTTTTGCTTATCTTGATTACTAATTCTTGAAATTATAATCTAATAACTTACTTTTTAGAATTCAAACTTAACGTCTTGACGTTTTTGTTCTTCAGCTTCGAAATAAGGTTTCTTTTCCATCTTAATCATATTAGCTACGATTGATTGAGGGAAAGTTACAATGATTGTATTGATTGTTGTTACATTTGCATTGTAAAGTCTTCTAGCTGCTTGAAGATGTTCTTCTGTATTAGCAACTGCTGATTGAAGTTCCATGAAAACTGTGTTAGCTTTTAAATCTGGATATTTTTCAACTACTACGTTGATTCCTTGAGCAACTTGATTGAGTTGGTTAAAGAACTCTTCTTTATCCTTTAAAGTTGCGTCTTTAGGAATACCAGAACGCCATTTTACAACGTTTTCCAGTGTTTCTGCTTCGTGTTTAGCATAACCTTTAGTTGTTTGTAACATCTTTGTTAGCATATCAAAACGTTTTGTTAAGGCTACATCGATTCCTGATTCTGCTTCGTTAACTTTTAACTCAAGTTGACGTAGACGGTTCATTACTGAAATGTACCATAAGATTATCATAACGACTAACGCTGCTATTACAATTCCAATAATTCCGCCTGTTCCAATTAAAAACATGTTGAACATAATATAAATCCTCCTTAATCTTTCTTAAATAATTTATTATTAAGTTTTAAAGACACGATAAAGTCTTTAATAACTAATAAATCTTGTTTAAATTCTTCTATTACCGCTTGATCTAATTTTCTAAATAATTGTAGTTCAAATGTATCGCGATTGTTATTGATAGCTACATAAAGATGATCGCCTAAGAATGACATCGATATTCTTCCAGGATTTCGTTTTTCAAGATTGAATATAGCTTCCATAATGTCTGGTGTCAGGATATAGAATGCTGTTATGTCTTCTTCAGCGAAAATTTTAAACTTTTTATTGAAATCAATCGATTCCATCTTGACCTTATTGAATTTTCTTCTCGAATAAGGTGAACCGGCTTCTAATACTTGCAAGTTTCCAGTGAAAACCTTGTTAAAATCAAAGCGGAAGACTCTACCAACGAAATAAGCTACATAATATACTCTAGTACCATTTTTAGTGTGTTGGACATGCCTTTCTTCTAACTTAACATCACTTGAAACAAAATCGACATCACCGATTTTACCGGCTATATAATCTTCTGAGTGATATCTATCAGCTCTTTTCAAGAACTCTGAAGAGTATACTTCTTCTTGTGATAAGCCGCTTTCAGGTCTGTATGTAACATCGGGAATCAATTGTGAAAACATTTCACTTAGAAAATCTTTTTTAAAGGTCTTTTTTAAGTTATAATATCCCATCAATCCAATAAAAAACATTATCAAAGCTGCTCCACCGATGATAATCATGATGAAGAAGAATATATCAAAATCTCCGGTGTTTCTAGATGATGATAGTAAAAAACTAGCTACTGCAAGTACTAATAGGACAATTCCAATAATGATTTTCTTCTCTACTTGGTTTTTGTTGTCATTAAATTTGTTTATTTTGTCGTTGTTCACGAAAACCCCTCCTTAATAATTCTTCTTATCGGCAAATGCTACACAAGCTTTTAAAGCTCTTTGCCAATTATAGTATAACTCATTACGCTTTGATTCAGTCATATTCGGTGTGAATTTTCTATCAATAATCCATTTATCCAAGATATCTGCTTTTTTCCACAGACCAATCCCGATTCCCGCTAAATAACAAGCTCCAAGTGCGGTTGTTTCGTTGATTGAAGGACGATAAATATTGCAGTTTAGTATATCGGATTGAAATTCCATTAAAAAATCATTTTTAGCTGCGCCACCATCGACTTTTAAAGCACTTAACTTGATATTAGCTTCAGACTCCATAAGTTGAACTACATCTTTTGTTTGATAGGAAATTGCTTCAAGTGCTGATCTAACTATATGATTTTTGCTAACACCTCTTGTTAATCCAAAGAAACTACCTCTTGCATCTTCTTCCCAGTAAGGAGTTCCTAATCCGACAAATGCTGGAACGAAATATACGCCTAGGTTGCTTTTTGTTTTTCTAGCCATTTCTTCTGTTTCTTGAGCGGTTTCAATAATTCCCAAACCATCTCTCAGCCATTGAATGGCACTTCCTGCAACGAATATAGATCCTTCAAGAGCATATTCAACTTCGCCGTTAATCCCCCATGCAATTGTTGTTAAAAGTCCGTTTTTCGAAATCTTAGGCGTTTTGCCTGTATTCATCAACAGAAAGCATCCTGTTCCATAAGTGTTCTTAACATCTCCAGGAGTAAAGCAGGTTTGACCAAACAAGGCTGCTTGCTGATCACCGGCTATACCAGATATTGGCACTTCCTTCCCAAAGATTCTCTTATCTGTGTAAGCATTGATTCCACTTGAGTCAACTACACTTGGCAAGATGCTATTGGGTATATTTAGAATGTTGAGTAATTCTTGATCCCATTTTAAATCATGTATATTATAGATTAAGGTTCTCGATGCATTTGAATAATCGGTTATATGACTTTTTCCGTTTGTAAGCTTCCAGATTAACCATGAATCGATCGTTCCAAAGGCTAATCTGTTTTCACTTAACAATGATTTTGCTTCTTTGACATTTTCTAGTAACCATTTGATTTTTGTTCCTGAAAAATATGGATTTATCAATAAACCGGTCTTTTCTTTAAATATTTCCTGAAATCCTTGATTAATTAACTCATCACAGATATCTTTGGTTTGTGATGATTGCCATACAATAGCCTTATGTATTGGTTTGGAGTTAGATTTATCCCAAATAACCGTAGTTTCTCTTTGGTTAGTTATGCCAATTGCGTCAATATCACTAAAGGATATTTTTGCTTTTTGTAAAGATTTTTCCATACAAAAAACAACACTTTCCCAGATTTCATCAGCATCATGCAAGACATATCCTGGTTTTGGAAAGTATTGCTTAAATTCTTTTTGATGAAAGGAAACTATTTTTCTTTCTTGATTAAAAATAATAACTCGGGAGGATGTGGTCCCTTGATCAATTGCGAGTATATATTTAGCCATAATAACCTCCTTATTTATTATATCAAATCGTATTTAAAATTTAAATGTATAATGGTATAATTTAAATAGATATTTTCTAATCATTTTCAAAAAGGAGAAAATTTATGAAACAGTTTAGCCTTCAAGATTATCATGGTAATTCAATTCATATTTATTTATATGAACCGTTAGAAGAGATTAAAGCAGTCGTTCAGATTATTCACGGTGCTTCAGAGCACTTTGCAAGATATGGTCTATTTTCTGAATTTTTAGCTAAAAATGGTTTTTTGGTAATTGGTTGTGACATTATTGGTCACGGTTTGTCTACAGATAATCTTGATTATGTTCATTTCGCTGATAAAAATGGAGATTTGCTAGCTTACGAGTCAGTTGTATTAGTTAAGGAATATATCGAAAAGAATTATCCGGATTATCCATTTTATCTACTTGGACACTCAATGGGCTCTTTCTTAGCTAGAAAATTGATTATTGATTTTCCTGAAACATATAAAAAAGTTGTTATTTCAGGAACAGCTTTCACACCAAAATTGCTAGTAAGTGTGGGAATATTACTAACTAAAACCATTAAACTATTTAAAGGTCCAAAATATGTTTCTAAACTAATCCAAGATATGAGTATTGACGCTAATCAAAAGAAAATGCGTAAAGATAAAATCATTGATGGTATTAACGAAGAGTGGCTAACAAGGGATAAAGTCATTCAGCAATACTATCATAACTCTAGAATGTGCGGTCAACCTTTTTCTGTAGCTGCCAATCTAGATATGTTCAAATGGATAAAGTTTGTCAATAACAAGAAAAATATAGCATCAGGAAACTTAGAACTACCTCATTTCTTCATTTCTGGCGGACATGATGCTTTAAGTAATTACGGTAGCCAAATCAAAGTTTTAGTTTCTAAAATGAAAGAAATAGGTTATAAAAATATTGATTATAAAATCTATCCGGAAGCTAGACATGAAGTACTAAATGAAATCAATAAAAATGAAGTTTATAATGATGTACTGGATTTTTTAAATAAATAGGACGTTCAAAATGAACGTCCTTTGTTTTTGTGTTGATAATCAAGTATTGATAAGTATGAACTACCAGCTATAATGATATGATCAAGCACCTTTATTTGCAGGAGATTTCCTGCTTTTATAAATTCTTTTGTGACTTCTACATCTTGAGTTGATGGAGTCGGATCTTTCGAAGGGTGATTATGAACTAGAATTATCTGATAAGCAGAAAACTTAACTGCATATTTAAAAACTTCTCGTGGATGAACCATACTTTGGTTTAATCCGCCTTTAAACAATGTTTTCTTTGCGATTAAGTTAGTTTTAACATCTAAATATAGAACAATTAATACCTCTTGTTTCAGTTCGCTTAGTTCAAACTTCAAGAGTTCATAGACATTGTCTGGTGAGGATAGTTGCAGTTGCTCTTTTTTGGGACTTAAGACTCTTAGACCTA
>JAVEQW010000115.1:0-3163 GCA_034007385.1 Candidatus Izemoplasmatales bacterium | reverse complement strand
TTATGTTAGTTGGCTCTAAAGCTCCGTTTATAAAGATCGCTAAGTGATAATCACCAAGAAAAACGCTTGAATCTGTAGGATTATATATTTCAATAGCTTGATCATTTGTTCCATCTCCACCATCAACATACTTCGAAATTATTAATGAAGTTGGATTGCTTGTAAACGTATTTTGATATAAAAGTACGGTAACTGGTTCATCTTCGTAATAATCGCCGATTTCCATGTCTTTATATGCTATAAACATATCTTCAGGATAGTCGTCATTTATAACGTATTCAAAGTTAAATTGAATTTGAGCCTCAGTCAATATTTGAGTTATTTCGCCTTTTAGTTTATTGCTTAAATCCGGTAGTTTAACAGTATTGAATCCAATATATATAACAAGCGTTGTTGAACCGTCAAATGGATCTCCTGGTTCTAATCCGTCACCAAACTTAGAGAATGTTTGATCAGGTATGTCGTTGTTTACTTCAATCTCGAATTGGAAGTTGAAGCCTTTACCTAAAACCAAAGAGAAGATTTCGCTTTGATTTTTTCCGCTAAAATCTGGCAAAACATAGTGTGGTGTAGCAAGTATTATCGCTATTTGCGAACCCTTTTCTACTTCATCACCTATTTCTAGACCGCCATCATAACGAATAAAATCTTCTTCAGTAAACTCTGTATTAGTTTCCCATTTAAAACTATAAATGACTTCCGAATTTTCTAAAGCTGAGATAATTTCGGCCTTGCTCATCCCTTCCAATGAAGGTAATGTATAAAGATTATTTGTGGTTGATGATTCTGTGGTTGGAGATTCGGTTGTAGGATTATTTGTAGGAATTTCTGTAGTTCCCACTCCACACGATACAAAGGTGATTATCGCCAAAACAGCGATAAATAGCCTTATTATTTTTTTATTTAACATTTTTAAAACGCCCTTTCTTGCACAAAATTATTGTCTATAATGATACTTATGAAGGATTATTCGAGAATAATCCTTCAAAGGTTTCAGTTATTTTTATTAAAAAAAGAAAGCCCACTTCTCTGGTACTTTCTCAATTAAACTTATGTAAATAAACCGGTATTAATACCACTTAAAATGCTATCAAGATATCCTTGTGTATATACAAACCAAAAAATAGCAGCTAAAATAGCTAACACTATGAATAGTTTAATAAACTTTTTCATAAACACAAACAATCCTACTATTAAGAAGATAGCAACAACTAATAGCATAACCGCTTGTAACCAAGGATCAAGTGCGATAAAATTATCAATAACGGTTTCTAAATATGGTTGTAGAAACTCGTTGATTGTATCTGTTATTGCTAAGGTAAAAACCATTAAATTTCCTAACAAAGCAATCCCTCCAGTTAAAATAAATATTTTCTACATATTATTATAGCATAATAATAGGAATCTAGTAGTAATTTTTTTGTAATTTTTACTACTAGATTTTTTTTCGGTTTTCAATAGCTTTAGATAAAGTCAAATCGTCAGCAAACTCTAGATTAAGTCCGACTGGTACTCCATATCCAATTCTACTGACCAAAACATCAACTTCTTGCAAAACTCTTTTTATATATAGAGCTGTTGTCTCTCCTTCTGGAGTTGAAGAAGTAGCGATAATAACTTCTTTTAACTTATCGTTGATTACACGTTTCCATAAAGAATCTAAGTTTATATCCTCGGGTCCCATTCCATCCATAGGAGATAAGACTCCGTTCAAAACGTGATATAAACCCTTGTATTCACCGCTATTTTCAATTGAAAAAACATCTTTTGCGTTTTCGACGACTATAATTGTGGAATGATCTCTCAATTCATCTTTACAGATATAACAAACATCTTCATCAGTTAAATTACCACATATGGAACAATGATGTATCTGTGATTTTGCATTCTCTAAAGCGCTTGAAAATTGATGAACATTTTCATTATCATATTTATTTATAATAAACAACGCATATCTCTCTGCGGTTTTTCTTCCTACTCCAGGAAGTTTTTTAAATTCTTCAACCAGATTCTCTAATGCTTTAGGTAAAGTCATTAAAACAAACCTGGCATATTAACGCCTTGAGTTACCGCTCCTAATGATTCTTCCATTTCTCTATCAACTTTTTTGAATGCGTCATTCAAAGCTGCAACGATTAAGTCTTGAACCATCTCTAGATCAGATAAGTCAACTTCCTCTTTTTTTATGTTAATGGAAACTACTTCCTTTGTTCCTTTCACAGCCACTTTAACGACAGAGCCACCTGCTTGGCCATAGAATGTAGATTCATTGATTTGTTGCTGAATTTTCTTTATATCATCTTGCATCTTTTTTATTTGCTTTAACATTTGCGGGTTAATCATTTTCTACTCCTCCTTATTCTTTAATTTTTACTTTATCACCGAATAAACTTATTGCATCTTGTACAATTCTCGGTTTAGAGTCATTTATTTCCTTTTTTTCAACGTGTGAAACATCTTTTAATCCTTCACATACTATTTTTGAAAGTTTAACATAAACTTCACCCATGCGATACCTTTCTAAGAATTCTCTGGAGATGTCTGAGAAAACACTGGTAGGCAAAGCCATATAATTAATAATTCTATTAAACTTTTTATTTATTATTTTCATTACTATCTCTTTGTTTGTTGGCATCATTAATGTGTTACAGATGGTCGTGCTAGAGAAAGTTATTATAATTTTATCTATTGAAGAAGCTGTAACCATTCCAGTTTCAATTAAAGAGGCTAAATACTTAGAATCTGTTTCGTTTTCAATTTCAGGAAAATTACTCCAATTGTTTTGTAAAGCGACTTTATCTTTCTTATCGCCATTATTCAATACTTCTTCAACAAAATGAATATCGTAGGTTTTTGAGATGTCGCTACAAAGCTCTTCTTTAACTTCTTCATCGTAGCCAAGGATTGGAGTATCTTCTTCTTTATCAACTGTTTCTTCTATTTCTTCTAGTTTTTCAGATTCTACAATCTCTTCTGTAGATACTTCAAGTTTGTCTTCAATATTTTCATTAATCGATGTCTCTATTTTATCATTTTTATTTGTATCATCTCTAAATGATATTGTTTCTTCTTCATTAGGAAAATTAAACAAGTTATCACTAACTTCTTCTTGATTTGTTTCTGGCTCTTCTAAGTCATCTGAGTTTTCTTCTCTTTTGGCTTT
>JAVEQW010000028.1:0-15049 GCA_034007385.1 Candidatus Izemoplasmatales bacterium | reverse complement strand
TTAATGCTTTTTGATCATCTTTATATTGTAAAAAACTTGCTAGATAAGCACCGATAAAAGTATCTCCTGCAGCTGTAGTATCAAGAACTTTGACTTTATAAGCAGGAACGTATAGATAACTGTTTGAAGTTACTAACACACTACCATTTTCACCAAGAGTGACGATAACTTTTTCTAAACCTAAATCGATAAGTTTTTTGGACCCTTCTTTTATTAAAACATCGCTAGTTGGAGGTGTTTTTGTTATTTGAGCAAATTCAGTCTCATTTACTACTAAGATATCGATATTACCATAAAACGAACTTGGAATATCAGTGACTGGAGCAGCATTTAAAACAGTTGTGATGTTTTTCTTTTTCGCTTCTATCAAAGCTAATTCAACTACATCTAAGGGTATTTCGAGTTGCATTAAGAGAATATCTTCTTCAGTCATATCATTCTTGATGCAATTGACAATCTTGTCAACATTTTGAGACTTATTAGCTCCAGAGTAGGTAATAATTCTGTTGTCGCCATTTTCGATGATTATTCCAGCAATTCCGGAGGTTTCTGTATCTAGTTCTTCCAAGTAACTGCAGTTTACACAATAATCTATTAAATTCTGTTTGTTTTTCTTAGATAACGGATCTAATCCAATTGAACCTAGCATATAGGTATCTATACCTGATTTCTTGCAAGCAACTGCTTGATTAGCACCTTTACCGCCTGAAGTCATCATAAAGTTTTTGGCTTTAAGAGTTTCCCCTTTGTTTGGTAAACGGCTACAGTCAAAGACTAGATCCATATTGATGCTCCCTAGTACATACACACTCATAATTACTCTCCTCAAATCCAATATTTAGAGCCGTTATCGGTTCTAAATAAAAGATTATAGTCAACTAAGTATCTTCTTACCATCACATAATCAGGATACACATTCATAAGAATATCGTTTACATCTTTTTCAGTGTATTCTTTATCTTTTTCAAAAAGAGTTATAATCCACAACAAACAGAGATACTTCTGTTTTTGTTTTTTTGGAAAGATGATGAGTTGCATCGAATCATCTTTTACAAAGTATTTTTCATAAGCTTCCTGTTTTTCAGTTGCTGTATATTCAAACATAGAGACTCCTTTATTTAGAGATTTCGTTATAAGCTTTAGCTATTTGCGCCCCTACTTTAGCATTATTATAAACTAGTGCAAGATTTGCTTCAAGACTTTTTCCTTTAGTTTCTTCAACAATTCTCTTTAATAAGAATGGCGTTACATCTTTTCCTTCGACTCCTTGATTAAAACTTTCTTCGATTGCTTTATCAATTATCTTATTGATGTAAGAAGCTTCAATTGAATCTTCTACAGGAATTGGGTTTACTACTAAGGTTCCACCTTTTAGATCTAGTTCATCTTTCGTATAGATAATTTTAGCTAGTTCTTGTGCTGTGTCTACAAAAGACATCAGTTTTATATCTGATTCTCTAGTGTAGAATGCAGGTAGAACTTTTGTTTGATAACCAACTACATTAACTCCTTTAGTTTCTAGATATTCCATTGTTCTTGGTAAATCCAGGATTGCTTTAGCTCCTGCGCAAATTACTGTAACATTGGTTTGAGCAAGTTCTTCTAAATCGGCTGAAACATCCAAAGTCTTTTCATAACCACGATGAACGCCACCGATTCCACCAGTAACAAAGAATTTTATCTTAGCCATCTCAGCCAGAATCATTGTTGAGGCAACTGTTGTAGCTCCTAGTGTTGAAGAGGCAAGAATTCTTGCGATATCTCTTCTAGAAACTTTGGCAACGTCTTTTGCTTTAGCTAGTTCTTCTAAATCTTTATCTGTTAAACCGATTTTAATTTTACCATTCATTATCGCAATGGTTGCCGGAACAGCACCTTCAGATTTGATGATTTCTTCTACTTTTTTTGCCATTTTCACATTTTCTGGATAAGGCATTCCATGAGATATGATTGTTGATTCTAAAGCAACTACTGGTTTGTTGTAAAGTAAGGCTTCTTTAACCTCTTGCTTGATTTCTAAATAGTTTTCTAAATTTTTCATTGTTTTTTTAACTCCTTTTTTAATAGATTTATTGAAAGATTTGGGTTTACCGCGTGATTTTGTTTTATAGTTAAACTGGAACTGATAGCCCCTAGTTTTACTGCTTCTTCAAATTTTAAATTATTGATGATTCCATAGATGGTTGCAGCACTGAATGCGTCACCCGCACCTGTCACATCAACTATATCTTTTTCTTCGACGATAAATGCTTCTTGATGTTTCAAGAATGACTTATTACCATAAACAAAGCCTTTTTTTCCTTCTGTTATCACTATTCGCTCTACACCTTTATCAAGCCACAATTTAGCAAGTGAAAACAAATCATCTGTGCTGGAATTGAAATATGTTTGGCTTTCATCAAGATTGGTTATAATTAAATTTACACCTGAAATATCATCAGGCATATTTCTCATTTTCGGTCCTGATACTCCCACTATGCAAAGATTTTTATCTTCATTATTTGCATATTCAACCAAAGCTTCCAACCCGCTTTTTTTGATATTCGTATCGGCAATAATCCATGAACTGAGAATCAGATGTTTCCTGTGCTCTAAAATCCAGGTTCTGTCCATAAGATCATTTATCGACATATCCGCAAAACCAACACTCATGTTTCCATGCTTGTCAATTACCGAATAATAACTGCCGGTTGGTTGATTATCAAGCGTATCTGTCGCAAAGACTTCCATTAGTTTCTTATTGTCTTTTAATAAGTTTTCACCAACCGTGTCTTTTCCGACAAGACTCATCAAAGATACTCTTTGGTTTAATCTAGCTAGATTTTCTGCGATATTACGGATAACCCCACCATAGGAGATTGATTTTGATACAGGGTTGGATGTTCCCATAATCATTTGATCCTCAAGATTAAAAGTATAATCAACGTTAGCTCCACCAACACAAGTAACATATTCTTTCTTTCTTAGGACGTATGGTTTACCAATAATATATCCTTTAGTTTGTAAACCACTAATTAAGTTCGCTACTGCTGGCCTTGATAAATTCATCTTATCAGCAATGTTCTTTTGATTAATATAAGGATCTTCTTCAAGGATTGCTAGCACCTTAATTTCATTGTCATTTAATTTCATATTATCACCATTAACATTTGTTTTATTATAAACTTATGTTTACAAATGTATTATATAATAAAAAACAATATTTGTAAAGCAAAAAGAAAAAGTCAGAATTTTCTGACTTTAATCACAATTAAATTTTTAAATCTCCTGGTTTAATTAAGCCTTTCTTTCTAAATATAATATCAATAACTAAAACTAAAATTATTGGCAGAACTATTTGTAATAATAGCACCGCTAATAAGCTTGTGCTCGAAAAGCCCATCGCATCAAATGTTGAGAACTGACCAACTAATCCCGATGTTCCCATTCCCGCTCCAGTTGGCACTGTTTGAGTTTTAAAGACCAATGTAGAAATAGGACCCAAGATTGCAGAAACAATAATTGTCGGTAACCAGATAATTGGTTTTTTTAGGATATTCTTGAATTGTAACATCGATGTACCAATTGCAACAGAAATCACAGTGCCGATATTATTATCTTTTCTCGACATTATCGCAAATCCAAGCATCTGTACGCTACCGCCAACAACTGCAGCTCCTCCGGCAATTCCACCTAGTGAGATTGCAATCGCGATTGCTGCACTTGATATTGGTGCCGTTAACGCCATACCCATGATAACGGCAATTATAATACCCATAATAAATGGTTGTAAGCTTGTAGCTACTTGAATCAATTCACCAAAGTAATCCATTCCTGTTTTCACAGGATATCCGATTAACTTGGTTATCAACAACCCTACAATCGCTCCAACTATTGGAACAATAATTATATCTATTGGTGTTTTCTTGAACAATAAGTATTTCAATGCAAAATAGACAGAGATTGTTGTTATATAGGCAACCATTGGATCAAAATAAAAGTAGGTTGCTATACCGCCTGCTACTCCTGTTATCACTAACTTGATACCATCTAGTTTTAAAGCGATTGCGATACCAAACCCAATACCGATACCCATAAAACTTTTTAAAACGGTTGATAAAGCAACAAGATTTGTATATATAGCATCGACACTTACGAATATTTTAGCGATTTGGCCAATGATTACTCCGATTATCAGAGTAGCGAAAAGCCCGATTGCCATTCCATTAAAACTTGTTATAAAAAAGTTTAGAACTTTATTTTTTGTCATATATTTACCTCTTAAGGATTATTTGTCACTTATATATTCTATCAATAAACTCGTTAAAAAGAAAAGAAAATGTATCTTTTTCTTCTAAGAAAAGTAATTTACCATTTTATTATCCTATCCCATTAGCAAATAATTTGTTAAACGAAAGATAACATGATATAATTTTTCTTGTTAAAAAAGTTGATTTTTTCAAGGAGAGATAATGTGAGTTATTTATTGCTTATAGTAGGTTTTGTTTTACTCGTAAAAGGTGCTGATCTTTTTGTCGAAGGATCATCAAAACTTGCTAAAATTTTAAGAATCCCACCGATAATTATCGGTTTGACGATTGTTGCCTTCGGAACCTCTACTCCAGAAGCAGCTGTTAGCATCTCGGCTAGCATTAACGGCAGTGAAGGCATTTCGTTAGGAAATGTTATTGGGTCAAACTTAGTTAATATCTCTTTGATTTTAGGTTTAACAACTGTTATCACACCGATGATTGTGCAAAAGAAAACTATCGTTAAAGAAATACCTTTGGCTTTATTAGGAAGCGTAGCTTTACTGGTAATGTTACTCGATACTTCTTTAACTTCTGAAACTGTCAATTCCTTATCAAGAACAGATGGAATTATTCTATTATTGTTTTTTGGAGTATTTGTATATTATATTGTTGAAGTCGCAATCAAGAATAAAAACAATCAAAAGATTTACTTCATTGAAAAAGACGATAAAAAACCTTCAACACTTCCTAGTTTATTAAAACTATTTATTGGATTAGGCGGTCTTGTACTAGGTGGATGGCTAGTAGTTAAATACGGTCAAGAAATTGCCCTTTCTTTAGGGATGAGCGAAACACTCGTTGGTTTAACGATTGTTGCTATCGGTACATCATTACCTGAACTTGTAACCTCGGTAACAGCGGCCCTTAAAAAAGAGAGCGAAATTGCGCTCGGAAATATCATCGGCAGTAATATTTTTAATATTATGTTTGTCCTAGGGATTTCATCAACTATTAACCCTATTACAATCAGCAGTAACATCGTTATTGACATAGCATTGATGATAATGGTTACTTTTGTTGTTATGATTTTTGCAACTACACACAAACGCAAAATCAACCGAATTGAAGGTAGTGTCTTACTGACAATTTATCTTGCATATCTGACATTTATCTTAATTAGAAATTAGAAGAAGCATCGGATTAATCCAGTGCTTCTTCTTTCTTTTTAGTAAAATATTCTTCTTTTTCTTGTTGCCAATAGACTTTATCTTCATCTGTGATTTTGCGGATAATCTTACAAGGGTTACCAGCCGCAACCACACCAGACGGCATAGATTTTGTCACAACTGAACCAGCTCCAATAATGGTTCCATCACCGATTGTAACTCCCGGATTAATCACGACATTTCCACCTATCCAAACATCATTTCCGATAATGATCTTTTTACCATACTCTAGGTATAAATTTCTAACATCCTTATCAATCGGATGAGTAGCTGTATAGATATTTACATTAGGCGCAAACATAACGTTATCACCAATTATAACTTCATTTACATCAAGAATTATGCAATTGAAATTCGCGTAAAAGTTTTTCCCTACAGTGATATTCACTCCATAATCGCAATAAAAAAGGTTTATTGATGAAACAATTTTCTCCAACACTTTTAAACAATTTGTGCGCAAGGATTTCTCTGGTTCTAAAATCATTGAATTTTGTTTGATTGAACTCATCAAGAATTTCATGACACTTTATATGCATCTGCGCTAACTCTTGATCTGGAGAATAATAAAGTTCTCCACTTAACATTCTTTCTCTTTCGCTCATGTTTTTTTAAACCTTTCTACTGAAGTTGATTAAAGCCCTCTCCATAAACTTCATGAGTATTGTTAATAGTCAAGAACACCCTAGCATCTAATTTATTGATAAATGCTCTTAATTTCAAAAACTCTCTTTTATTGATTACGACGACAATAATATTTCTTTTTTGTTCAGAATATCCGCCTTCACCGTAATAAGTAGTAAAACCTCGATCAAGTTCTTTGATGATGAATTCTTTTATCTCTTCGTATTTTTCACTTATTATCGTTACTTCTTTTTTCAGATTGAAGCCTTCAATAATATAATCAATAACAAAAGAATTGATTAAGACCCCAAGTGCTGCATACATCGCGAGTTTTGCGCCAAAGGCAAAACCAGCTAAAAAAGTAATAAGAATGTCGGAAATAAAGACGCCTTTGCCTAAATCAATATGGAAGAATTTATGTAAGATTTTAGCGGTAATATCGGTTCCTCCGGTTGAAGCGTTTTGATTAAAGACAATGCCCATACCGCTACCAGCAATGATAATCCCAAAGATTAACTCTAAAGCAATATCTCCAACTAAAGGTTCAGTTACAGGAGCAAGTTTTTCTAAAACAAAAATAATTAACGAAACAGCGAAACTTGAGTAGATGGTTTTTACCCCAAAAGCTTTACCGATAAGAATAAACGCTATTACAAACAAAATTAGATTAATCCCTATCATTATTATCCCTACTGGTAATACCGGTAAAAAGTTATTTATTACTATTGCTAAACCATTGGCACCACCAACCGCTAAATTACTTGGCATCAAAAAGAAATAAAGACCTGCAGAAACCATGATAATACCTAAGTGAAGTAATAAATATTCTTTAATTTTCCTCTTCATAATAAATAACCTCCATTTTTTTCAACATAATAATTATAATACAAAATCATATTTTAAAAAACTAATTTACCCTTATAAAATCAAAAAACATTTTTAATTATTAATTATAAATAAATGATATAATTATAGTGTTAAAAATATCGAGGTGTATTAATGAAACAAGTAGAGTTATTGTCTCCAGCTGGAGATCGTTTATCATTTATCGGAGCTATTAATGCCGGGTGCAACGCGGTTTATTTAGCCGGGAAAAGATTTGGGGCGAGATCTTTCGCTCAAAATTTTGAAGTTGAAGAAATCATTGAAATGATTAAATACGCGCATTTAAGAAATGTATTAGTCTATGTAACATTAAACACTCTTGTATATGACGATGAAATCCCTGCTTTGATTGAGTATGCAGATATCTTGGTTAAGAATCATGTTGACGCTTTAATCATTCAAGATTTAGGTGTTTTAGAAATCTTTTCAAAACGTTATCCGAGTACTGATTTACACGCTTCAACCCAGATGAACACATTAAATGTAGAACAAGCTAAATTCTTGAAATCTATCGGTGTTAAAAGAATCATCCTTGCTAGAGAAACTTCTATTGAGGAGATTAAACACATCAAAGAAAATGTCGATATTGAACTGGAAGTTTTTATCCATGGGGCTTTGTGTATTTCTTATTCCGGAAATTGTTATTTCAGTTCCATGATTGGTGGTAGGAGCGGCAATCGAGGCGAGTGTGCCCAGAGTTGTCGCTTGCCATATGAACTTTATAAAGAAGATGAACTTATTGAAGACAAGAGCTATTTGTTATCAGCCAAAGATTTAATCACAATTGATCATTTAGAAGCATTGATTGAACTAGGAATCAATTCCTTAAAAATCGAAGGAAGAATGAGAAAACCAGAGTATGTTGTTCAGTCAGTCAAATCTTATCGAAATTTAATCGATAGTTATTATTACAATCAAGAAATAGATAATGAAAATGAAAAAGACAAACTGACAAAAGTATTCAATCGCGGTCAAACTAAAGGTTTTTTATTTAACGAAACTCCTAAAGATATCGTCAATAGCGATAAACCAAATCATGTTGGTGTTACCATTGGAAAAGTTATTAGTTTTAATAGGGGTAAAGTGACTTTGTTATTAAGTGATTCTTTAAGTGTTAATGATGGAATCAAATTCATTAGCAATAAAGAAAGTGGAATGACCGTATCCAGAATCAGTAAGAATGATATGATAATATCTCAAGCATTTAGTGGAGAAGTCGTAGTTTTAGATTCTAAAGATCCCGTTGAAGTTGGATCAGTTGTTGTTAAGACATCTGATAGCGAACTAGAAAATACACTTTCAGTCTTTTTGAAGGAAGATTACACTTCTATCCCATTAAAAGGAACTGTAAACGCATATCTAAACAATAGACTATCTGTTGAAGTTGTCGACGAACTAAACAATCGTTATTTCGTTGAAAGTGATTTTTTAATTCCTGAAGCTAAAAACCAACCAATCACTAAGGAAAATCTATATGAGCATTTTTATAAACTTGGCAATACCCCTTTTGCTTTTGAAACACTGGAAATTAAATCCAATGAACTAGGTTTTATACCCGTTAAAGTAATTAATGAATTGAGAAGAGATTTAATTGAAAAAATAATCGCTGAGAAAACAAAAAGACCAGAGATAAAGATAGTTGATCATAATTATTCTAAAAATATTGACTTGAATATTGAAAATAAACCTAATCTTATTGTTTCGGTTAATAGTACTGAACAATTTGTAGCAGCTATAAATTCAGGTATCAAAGAGATATATTTAGATGCTAATCTAACTATAAAAAACGACACTTATAAAGATACGAAAATCACTAGAAGACAAAGAAGAATCAATCCTTTTGCTGATTATAAGCAATATAAAGAAACAGTCATATCTGAAGTAGGTCTATTAAACAAAAAAGAAAAATTCTCGAGAATGATCACCGATGAATTTATGAATGTCACCAACATTTATTCTGTCCACTTTCTTCATTTGAATGGTGTAGAAAGAATAACTTTATCATCTGAAACTAATCAATATATATTAGATAATATAGTGAAAAATTACCTTGATACATTCAAAACCTTTCCAAACTTGGAAAAAGTAGTTTATGGTAGAGAAGAGTTGATGATTTCAAAGTATTGTCCAATCGCCAAGAGTTATGGAACCAATGTTGGCTGTATGCTTTGTTATAAGAATCAGTATTACTTGAAAGACCGAAAAGATGAAATGTATCCATTGATTAATGACGGTTTGTGCAACATAAAAATAATGCATTCAAGACCGTTGGTTTTGATTGATTATGTTTTTGATCTAATTCAAAATGGAATCTATAATTTACGATTGAACTTCACAACTGAAAGTTATGAAGAAACAGTTAAAATTATCAAGGCTTATCAAAACGCTATTAATAAGCTGCCATTTAACTTAGGGATAGATAAATACACAAAGGGAAGATATATTACAAAAGTAGCTGAAGATTTTTAAAAACAAAAGAATGAGACTAATTCTCATTCTTTTTCTGTTTATTGGATAATCCAAAATGCTCTTCAACCTGTTTAAATTTCTCTAAAATATCGTCTTCTACCGTTTCTCTAACAAGATAGAAAAATCCTGATTTCGTAAAACGTTCTACTACTTCCTGACGGTTAGCATAGGCTAAAGTTTCTTTAAACTTTTTCAAGTTTTCTTCAGGTTTGTCAGTTTTTTTGATTACATCCAGAAGAAACTGTTTTTCTTTATCCATCCGGTTAAACCATTCATTTGTAGAGATTTCGGGAGTGGTTACCATATAACAAACCCTGCTTCTGTCGCTGATTCTTTCTAAAACTTCATGAGGTAGATTTGTATCTACGATAACTAATTTATTTTTTGAGATTGAAAGAAGTTCTAAAACTTCAAATTCAATTTGTTCTTTAGAGGTGTTATCTAACCAATTAGCATAATCTTCTTTATCCCTTGTGACAAACTCTTCCCAATTTTTCATAGTGTTGAAATAATTCATATTAGGATGAGTTTCTTTTGTGGTGAGTTTTAAAAAATCACCGAATTTATAATTTTCTTCACAATGAATCATGTTATACTTATCAGCTAACATTTTACAGATAGTTGATTTGCCAGCATAAGCTGTCCCATTTATAAAATATACATTTTTTAAATAATGTTTAATAAGCTTATCATCAATATACATTTTTATCTTCCTTATTGTTCAACTTCTATTTCGATTAACAACGAACTCAAGTATTGCTTTGCTTTTTGGGTTAATGGCGAAGATTTTCTCGTTAATTCATCCATTTGAACAAAAACTGTTTCACTGGTAGCCACTAGTTTATTGTTTTGGTATAAACTTTGAATAATATTAATTGAGCTATTGCCTATTTTAGTGATTCCTGTGCCAACATCAACAATTCCCGGCCAGTTGATTTCAGATATTAGACTTGTGTTAACCTTAGCAATAACAAAACTGCAGTTTGAACTTAATAATTCGTTCTTTGAATTATATAAAATTTCGACTCTACCAGTCTCTAAAAACTGTGCAAAAACAGCATTATTAACATGACCCTGTCTATCGGTATCGCGATATCTTACCTTATCAAAGGTTTTAAATGGATAATCCGATAAAACTAACTCACTAATTTTTTTCATGGTTCCTCCTAAGCAATTAAAACAAAATTTTATAATTTAGTTATATCTTATCATGATGATTATTACAATGCGGACAGATAATCTCATTATTTTGATTAATCCTAGTTATATTTCTAAAATACATTTGTGACTCAATCTGCTTTTCTTCAAACCATTTTTTATCATACTCAAAATCAAATTTCTTGAGAACATTTTTCTTTTGATTAGCATTTTGAGTGTAAAAGAATTTTTGGTTTGTTTCTTGGCAGAAACCTTCTTTGATTTGAATCATGCAATCGTCGCATTGATGATAACTATGTCTTTGGTCATGACTTAGATTGCCACCACAGAAAGGACATGTTTTTCTTAAAGTGTCAGAATAAACCATGCCTTTAAGAATGATTTGCTGGAGTCGTCTAAAAGAATCAATGTCTTCCATGTTAATGAAGATATCGTTTCTTTCAAGATATTCTTTTTCAAAAGGACTAATTGGAATTATTTCATTAATCGAGTATGATTTCTTCTTTTTTTGTATTTCTTCTGGAGAATAGACGGAATTAGTCAACATTATTTTATAAGTCTTTTCTTTAGTAAAAGCCAAGAACACTTCTGCTTTATCATTATTGGTGATATTAAGAGTCCAATCCCTAAACTTAAAGATGATATCTGGTTTTGTTAAGTCCATCTTCGTTTCAGGATTGATTTCAAAGTTAAAATGTCCGCTAGCAAAAATCATTAGAATTAAAACATAGTTTAAATAATTCTTGCTTAACGAATCAAAATCAATATTTTCATCGATTTTTTCTTCATTGGTTTTATTGCCTATCAAAAATTTGTGAATCTTATAAACTTGTTTATAATCCTTTTGCATTAAAAAAATATTGGTTTTCTTAAGTTTTAGATGTTTATTTCTCTTTTTGTTTTTTTGATAAACCGGTTTATGAAGTCTCGGAGTTATCGCTTGATTAACAAACGATAATTCATGTAGCGTCTTTTTAGCTAAAACAAGATATTGATTAAAATCTCTGATATAACCTGTGTGTAATTTTCCTAAGGCTAAGAAATACTTTACATGATTAACCTTTTCAAGTAGGTTAAATCTCATGATGTCGCTAGCATAGAGAAGATTTTCAAATGTTCTTCGGTTTTTTCTAACTAAGCTCATGACTTCATCAACAGTATTACAAAAAATAACATTTTCATAAATACTATAATCGTCTTCATAAAGTCTAGTTAATAGTTTTCTCGGTTTTACGCCTCTTTTTGTTAAATTGGCTACATGTTGGCTATGATTAGCAAGATGTAAAAAAGTGTTTTGATTGATGATTCTAGCATTTTCTACAGGTAAAACATCATCACTGTCTTTCAAAATGATGATGGGTTTACTGAAGATTCTTTTTATAGCCGGTAAAGCTTTTTTTATGTACTCAATATTCTTTTCCAAGAGTTCAAAGTCAAAATTTGGTTCGATAGAAAAAAGCGTCATGTTGTGAACAACATAGTAATCAAATTCAATATAAGAGATTGATTGATGTTTATCAACGAAATCTTGGATGCTTGCCATTAATGAAGAAAAACGTTTGTATTCTTCGATTTTTATTTTCTTTAGGTCTTTAGTCATTTTTATTCGTTATCAAGACGTCTAATGAAGTCTACGCATTGATTTAAGTTTAGTTTCTCGAATTCCATTTCCAGTTTTTCTTTATCATCGATGGCTTTTACTTCTAATTTCGCAACAACTTTGCTTAAAAGGATTTTTTCTATGGCTTGGTCTTCAACGTTTTTGTCTTTGAAGCAAGCTTTATAAATGTTTACGAAGTCTTCGATTTGATTTAAGATACGGTTACCGAAAGAAATATTGAATGGAGCTAAAAGTGTTTCAACATTTTTGATCAATTGGCTATTTTCAGCGTCAAAATCGCCTTCTTTTTTTGCTTTTAAGAAGAGTTCGTTAATTGTGTTGTAATCAAAATATCTTTGTGGGATTGGATCAGAATAGTTTCTTACCTTAGGAGCACGTTTTGTAAAATTCATCGTATGAGCACGGTCATATACTTTATCGGAAATTACGAAAGTTGATTCATCTCTATTGGCTGTACCGATAAACCAAACGTTGCTTGGAACTTTCAAAGTGTTGCTGTAATCTAAAGCAAGATATTCAGATTCAGTTTCGTTCTCTTTTTTTGTTAGTTTTATGTTTACTAATTTGATATCTCTTTGACCTTCTTCATTTTCCATCAAAGAAAGAAAATCAGAGAAGTAATATTCAATTCTTGAAAGATTCATTTCATCAAGCAATATGAAAGTGCAGATTTCCTTATTAAGTGCGGCTTTATATAAAGCGATAGTGAACTTCTTTGGTGTATACTTCATCGAGAATTCGTTGTAGTAACCTAGAAGTTCATTCTTGTCTTTCCAGGAAGATTCTACTTCCACTATTTCACAATTTCCCAAAATCGCTTCAGAAAAGATTTTTGGCAAACTGGTTTTTCCAGTTCCTGACATACCTTGAAGGATGGATAATCTACTAGCACCGAGACCAGCAACAAAGGTAGCGATATCTTCAGGTGTGTATGATAAGTGAAGTCGAGAATTTCTTGCGTACTCCACTACAAAATTAACCAAATCATTTAAATCTGCTTTAGGCGCTTTAAATTTTTTGCGCTTTTCTAGGTCTTGCTTGTATTCTTCTGCTTTTGAATCTAGAAGAGTGAAAGCTGGACATGGATCGAAGTTTTGATATAAATCTTCATCACTATCTAGTCCATTACCATTAGATGAATTAGATGAATTGTTAGTATTTGAGTTATCTTCACCTGGAGCTTCTGGAGCAATTAAGATTACGTCATCTTGATCAAAAGCTTTTCTTATAAACATGATTACTAAAATAGCCACTGAAGCTATTAATGCGTAAATCGCATCAGTTGTAATAGTGTAATCATATACGTAACTGCTTGGTAGATTTACTCCATAGTAATCAAAAATATCCATGATAACTGCTTGATCAATTTCTTTTGCTATTTGGAAGTAATATCCTGAAATGGCAATGATAAAAACAAAGAACACATTGATGCTGGTTACTGTTTTGACTATCGTGCTAAACTGTTTATATTTTGATAAGTAGCTAGATATAGCCACAACCAAACTAACGCCAACAGCTATTAACATTACCACCAAAACAAAAGCGACCATGTGGTAACCTTTATCCAAATTAGCATAATCTTTTAAGATATCAAAGCCTGTCAAACTTACATTATCTTCATAAGAGTTAGCGGTGATGTTGATTTTGATGATTGGCAAGAATAACATTAAAACACTTATAGCACTTAGTAATATCGTATAGAATAATGATTCAATATTAGCAAATTTAACTCTTGTTTCTGGAGCTTTGATTTGATAATATGCGCTGAATTTACCTCTAAAGATTGCGTGGGCAAACACTACAACAATCATTAACAATAACGGTATATAGGCTATTGTAGAAACTATTTCACTGGTTAGAGTATAGTAGATGTTTACACCGACACCGGTTAGAAAGAATGTGAGTGATGCAATAAAGGTTGAGGTTACTAAAGTTTTTGATTCCTTAATGAACTTTTCCTTATCAAAGAAGTAATGTGAAAGGCTATTGGCAAAATAAAACAAGATATATAATAAGATCGCAAAGTTAACAAAGAAATAAATTAAACTGATTAAGTTTGTATCACCAGATAGTAGAACCTTGATTAAGACAGCGTTATATGTATCTCCTACTTCTTCTAAAGAAAATAAAGGAATAATGAATGTTGTTAGAAATACAACTATTGAGATAATATCTATAATCAAAACCGTCAATGGAATTTTGGTTTTACTTAAATCAATCTCTCTTTTGGTTTTAACAATTTCTTCAGATTGCAAGATGAATTTATTCCTGTAAATGATTAAAACGAAAGCTCCAATCAATAGTATAATGTTGACTATCGTCAAGATTAAAGCAAATGTAGCTAGGTATTTAAATAAGACCTGGAAAATTATCAAAGTCAATCCGAAGACAAATAAATATATTCCAGCAGTCAAGTAACCCCAGTTATTCTTTTTGAAAAAACTAATACCACTAAGAGGAATAATTAAAATTAACAGATAAAATGCCATCGTCATTATAAAGGCAAATAGGTTTAGCGTTCCTCCGCTAGAAAGACCATCGGCTAGAATCCAAAAGTCATAAAATCGATATGGAGACACCAAATTTATTGATAAAATCCATAAATTTAACAAAAATACAACTAACATTATACCTATTATAACTACGCCGGTAAACCATGGTTTTTTGAATAGTTTTTTCATTCTGACAATCCCCTTTAATCATTTTAGTATTTGTCTTTTTAAAATACAAACCAAAATTAAATATGATTTTATTGTCTTCAATTATATCACAAAACCACCTTGTAACAATAGACACAGTTTTGAAAAAGTATTGATAAATTCAATTATGAAGAAAAT
>JAVEQW010000114.1:0-3235 GCA_034007385.1 Candidatus Izemoplasmatales bacterium | reverse complement strand
CTGTCTGGTGGAGAAGCTCAAAGAGTTAAGTTAGCTAGTGAGTTATATAAAAAGATATCAAATCATTCAATATATATACTAGATGAGCCAACTACTGGCTTACATACTCATGATATTAAGAAGTTGATTGAAGTATTGAATGACATCGTCGATAAAGGTGCGACAGTTATTTTAATTGAACATAATTTGGATGTTATTAAGGTAGCTGATCATATTATCGATTTAGGACCTGAAGGTGGAGATAGAGGTGGAGAAATCATAGCTCTAGGAACTCCAGAAGAAGTTATAAAAAATAAAAAATCTTACACCGGTCAATATTTAAAGGAAATATTGCAGGCATAAGGATAAAAACTCGTAATTTATTTTGAATTATGATATTATAATTGTATTATGTAATCAAGGGATTTAGTATGGATAAAAACGATAAGGATATCAGAAAAGAAATTGAAGAATTAGAAAAGTTGATAGAGCAAGTTCGCAAACAAAACGAAGAAGATAAGCAAAAACAAAAAAAGAATTTGGGACCTAGAGGACCAGTCGTAATTAAAATTAATCTAGGCATGGAATATTCAAGAAATATTTATGTTAATTTGCTTATTAGTTTTGTGGTTAACTTTCTCATTATTTTTGGTTTATTCAACTTGATTAATTTCGCTTATATAGCAGATTCGATTTATATAGTTCTTATAGCTTTGATATTGACTTTTTATGAGGAGTTGCTTAGAAGATATTTAGTTAAAAATTTCATGTCTATCGTAGTATTCTCTTCAGGGTTGATATTCTTTTTAATGAATCTAATCTTATTCTATTTTATAGATTTAGTCATATTTAGAGATCATTTTTATTTCAATAGCCATTGGGATCCGATTATTTTTGTGATGTTTTTGCATTTTATAAGAACAATTATTAAGGTAGTTTATATAAGTATCATTAAGCAAATGAATTTTAGAAGAATTAAACGAAGAAGGTGAATTTTATGACGTCAGTAACCATTAAGGAAGTCATCGAGGGTTTAAGATTAGAACTTCTAGCTGGTCATGATGGTGTTAGCAGAAAAGTTTTTAATCCGGCTGTAGTTAAGCCGGGGATTGAACTGGCTGGGATGATGGAATTCTATGAAAATGATAGAATTCAAATAATGGGCTCTAAAGAAGCGGCATTTTTTCATTCATTGGATCAAGAGATTCAAGAAGAAAGAATAAAAACGTTATTTGAGAAGGATGCACCTGCTTTTATTTTTACGAAAAATGTGGACGTTCCAGAGATTTTTATTCATTATGGCGATATTTATAATATCCCAATCTTGAAGAGTTTTTATAAAACAACATCACTGGTAAGTGAGTTGTATTCGTTTTTGCAAGCTGCTTTGGCAGAGAGAACAACAATGCATGGAGTTTTACTTGATATAAATGGTGTTGGAGTTTTAATGACCGGAAAAAGCGGTTTAGGTAAATCTGAAGTAGCTTTAGAATTAATAAGACGTGGATATATATTAGTGGCTGACGATATCGTTGAGATATATCAAGTTGAAAAAGGTATCTTAGTTGGTGAAGCTCCTGATGTTTTAAAAAAATATTTGGAGATTCGTGGTGTTGGAGTTGTTAATGTAGTTTATTTGTATGGGGTCAAATCATATAGGGAAAAGAAGAGAATATCTTTAATTGTTGAATTGCAGAAGTGGGATGATGATAATCAAAACTATGATAGATTAGGACTTAAAGCAGATAGAAGAAAAATATTTGATACATATGTTTCTTATGCAGCCTTACCAATCACTGAAGCTAGGAACGCAGCTACTTTAGTAGAGGCCGCAGCTTTTGATTACAAATCAAAAAACTTAGGATATAATTCAGCTGAAGAGTTTAATAGAAAATTGAACGATCAAATCAAGCAAAACCGGGAGAATGACAATGAAGAAGATTAGAATTGTTATATATTTGATATTTTTTGGAGTGATTTTATTAAACTTGACCGCTTGTCAAAATGAGATTGATAACAACGAACCTTTTAAGGTAACATTTGTAGACTATGATGGTAATATTTTAAAAGAAGTCAATTGTGATGGAGTGAGCGAATGCAATATAACTCCGCCACAATCGCCAGAAAACATAGGTCAAAGGTATTTTACAAGATGGTCAGTTTGGGAAAGCGATTTTGACGAAATTAATGAAGACACCATCATTAAACCAATTTATACTCTAGACAATAGATTAGTTACTATCTTTGGAAGACCGATTTTTTTCTACTCTTTTTTCATTATGACTGGTATTTTTGTTGCTTTAGGTCTTGGACTTAGAGAGACTAAAAGAATCGGCATTAAAAAAGATGATTTAATTGATGGTTTCTTGTGGATTGTACCAATATCAATTATTGGTGCGAGAATGTGGTATGTTATATTTGAGTTAGAACAATTTGTTGGCGGAGGATTTTTCCCTTCACTTCTAAGAATGATTGGATTTTCGAGTGGAACATTGGATTTTTCATCATTTGGTTTGTCGGGTCTAGCTATTCATGGAGCTTTCTTTACAGCAGTTATTTGTACTTATTTTTACACTAGAAAAAGAAAAATTGACTTATTTAAAGTGTTTGATATCATTGCTGTCGGTTTCATAATCGCACAAGCTTTTGGGAGATGGGGTAATTTCTTTAACCAAGAAGCTCACGGTGGAATCGTTGGCGGAGCTGTAAACGGTAC
Organism: Candidatus Izemoplasmatales bacterium; assembly: GCA_034007385.1. GTDB lineage: Bacteria > Bacillota_I > Bacilli_A > Izemoplasmatales > Hujiaoplasmataceae > UBA2289. The sequence continues at coordinate 540 of JAVEQW010000114.1, read as the reverse complement.
TATGAATCTTTCTTTGGAGCAACAGTTTAATTACCTAAGATATACAATACATATTCCTGAGTTCATTGTGAACAATATGTATATTAAAGAGGGTCTTCATTCATATGCAGTCGAACCTTTTACAGGATATTATCATCCTACATTCTTTTATGAATCTACACTTAATATTTTAGGATTTATTATAATGTTGGTTTTAAGAAGATATAAGAAAATACATTTCGGTGAGTTGTTATCATTCTACTTAATTTGGTATGGTGGAGTTAGAATTTTCATCGAAAGTATGAGAACCGATCCTCTAGTGTTCGAAATATTTGGAATGACTCTCAAATCTGCAACTGTTACTTCAACCTTAATGATATTAGGTGGAATTGCTTTGTCAGTATTCGTAAGAATTAGACGTAAGGGCATGGATTATTCAACAGTAGAAGGTAATTGGTTTTAATAAACAGGAGTGATGTAAATGTCTTTTTCACAAGATGTAAAGACAGAACTACAAAGTTTGAAGCACTTGAGTTGTTGTAATAAAGCAGAGCTTTCAGC
>JAVEQW010000113.1:0-3248 GCA_034007385.1 Candidatus Izemoplasmatales bacterium | reverse complement strand
CATCTGAATTTATCAATCAAACGATTGACAACCATTGTGAAGCAGCCAATTTCTTTAGCGCAACCCTAACGCCGATGTTTTATTATAAAAGTCTAATTACCTCTAATTTAGGTGAAGATATATCTCTAATCTCCGATTTTAGTCAAAATAATTTATTATTACTAGCAATCGATGATGTTTCGACTAGGTATAAAGACAGAGATTATTCTATAGAAAAGATAGTTCAAGCCACAAAAGCCTTAGTTAATGGAAAGAAAGGAAATTATATAGTATTCTTTCCAAGTTATGCATATCTGAATAAACTAGAAGGAATTTTGCTGAATGAAATTGAAAATGTTAATTTCATCTCGCAAAAAAGAAACATGTTTTCTAACGAAAGAGATGAACTAATGAATCTTTTCAAAGAAGATAGTGAAGTTAGCCAAGTCTTTTTATTTGTGATGGGTGGAATCTTCGGAGAGTCAATTGATTTGATTGGAGATCAACTTAGTGGAGTATTGATAGTTGGAGTAGGTTTGCCAGCAATAGCTCCTTTTAATAACATATTGAAATCTCATTATGACTTAACATTCAATAATGGGTTTGATTATGCCTATACTTATCCGGGCTTAAACAAAGTAATCCAAGCAGTGGGTAGAGTCATAAGAACAAAGACCGATAGAGGAGTAGCTTTACTATTGGATGACCGATTTACTACTAGAAAGTACTTAAGGTTATATCCTAAATTTTGGAGTCACTTAAGTGTTTGTAATGATATGTTTGAGTTAAATAAAATGATTAAGGATTTTTGGAGTGATGATAATGAAACGATCCATTAGATTTTTAAGAAGATTTATAATATTTTTCTTATTAAGTGTTTTTATGCTTCTGGCAATAATAAACGCGCCTTGGTTTTTTGTGAACTCAAAAACCACTATAGAAGATTATAGCAGTTGGATGAGTGAAACTCTGGATGAAGAAACATTAATCATCGAAGTTAAGATGCTTGGGGCTCACGATGCTTTTTCTCATGAAATTGATATTTCATCACCGGTAGATGAAGAAAGTGCTGATAGCTTAATGACAGGATTTATCGGCCGTTTAATAAAGGGGTTTTCAATCAGACAATCAAAAACACAAGTAGTTAGTGCTCAGGAACAATTAAAATCAGGTATTAGATACCTAGATATGAGATTGTCTTATAATGAAAAGGAAGAGACGTATTATACGACTCATAATTATTTTTCATCAAAATTAGAAGAAGTTCTCTCTGAAATAACTTCATTTTTAAGTGATAATCCAGGAGAATTTATTGTGCTTGATATTCAACATGTTTATGGTGTAGATTATAATAGTGCCGATGATTTTGAAGAAGTCTACGAGTATTTTGAAGATTCAGGGATTTTGGAATATGCAATAACGAATGACCAACAACTATTAGAAATAACCTATGGAGATATTACTGAATCTAAAACCAAAGCTGGAATAATAATCCTATCTAAATTTGATATTTCCAATCAATACTTCTTTGATTATGAAACAAATGTCCGTTCAAATTGGGCTAACGAAGATGAATTTGACAAAATCATTTCTTTTTTAGAAGATGAAAAACTAAGTATAATGACTAGTTCATATTATGGTGAATTCAGAGTCATGCAAGCAGTAGCTACAATGGAAATGAGTTTTACAGGTATCATGAGAAGTTTTGAAACTTGGTCATTATTAGGGCGTGCCCGTGAATTTAATAAATATTTATTAGAATATGAAGGATTAGAAGGGTTATTAGATGTTATGCCAATTCTCATGATTGATTTTTCTACAGACTATAAAATAATTGACGACTATATGGAATTAATAATTTCAGCAAATTAATGTATTGTTTAGTCATTAAGTTTGAAAGGATGACATTATGGGGATTAAAGAACGTGCGAAAGAACTAAGATATAAAACTCCAGCCGTTTTTGTAGCGATGAAGAAAAAAGAAACACCAATAATAGCAAAAGTACTAGCTGGATTTGTTGTGGTATATACATTATCGCCGATAGATTTAATTCCTGATTTTATACCAATTCTGGGTTTAATCGACGATATAATAATTTTGCCGATATTAATTAAACTTGCTATAAGATTGATTCCTAAGAAACTTTTGGAAGCTATTTCAGAAGCATTAGTCTGATACAATTAGGTATCAGGCTTTTTTTTCTTTTAATAAGGGTTTTTCTAGATTTGAGGAGTTGATTCTGATGCTAAAAGCTAGTGAAAATTAGGATTAAATTCGATAGCAGAATAGATGTTTACACGATTTGCGCGATTTTTTACACGATTATAACGTGTAAACTGATTTTCGTTAAGAACGGTTCGATATTAGTTGGAATAAAAAGTACATAATAATTGGAATAAAAACTTTACAATTATTGGAATTGGTGTATACTATAAGTGGAGGTAGTAACTATGATACCTGATAATTACATGAAAAGAATTGTTGAAAAGGAAATTGAAAATAAAATGAAATATAGTGGAGCAGTAGTTATCAAAGGTCCAAAGTGGACTGGCAAATCAACGACAGCTGAACTTTATTCTAAAACTATTATTAAATTACAAAATCCAATTACGAAAAAGCAATATCAAACTTTGGCAACAATTTCAAAAGACGAAGTACTTTCAGGTGAAAAGCCGATTCTTTTTGATGAATGGCAAGAAGTTCCTGAGATTTGGGATTTTATAAGGCTTGATATAGATGATAACAAATATAAAGGTGCGTATTTACTTACAGGCTCTACAAAAAAACAAAACATTAACATATCTCATACTGGAACAGGAAGAATTAATTCTATATACATGCGTCCCATGAGTTTATTTGAAAGTGGAGATTCGATTGGAACGGTCTCGTTAGCTGATCTATTTGAAGGCAAAAAAATCAAAGTAACTAAATCAAAAACAAGCATTAATGATATCGCTCATTATATTTGTCGCGGTGGATGGCCAGGTAGTCTAGAATTACCATTAAAAGAACAACTTGCTATTCCTAAAGACTTACTTGAAAGTATTATATCAAAAGATGTAGATGAAGTTGATGGAACCAAGAAAGATAAAGAAAAATTTAGAAAACTCATACGCAGTTATGCAAGAAATATATCTACACTAGCAACCAGTAAAACGATTTATAAAGATCAAGAAAACGAAGGTATTTCTATTGACTATAAAACATACGAAACCTATACTAATGCACTTCAAAGATTATATATTATAGAAAATATCAAAGCTTGGTC
>JAVEQW010000112.1:0-3249 GCA_034007385.1 Candidatus Izemoplasmatales bacterium | reverse complement strand
AATCATCCAGATAACCCAAAATAGGGATAAAATCCGGAATGAGATCAATAGGTGATAATGCATAAACGATCGTGATAGCTGCAAGTATTTTGGCAAGAAAGGGTGTCTCTTTTCGCTTCATAGCGATGAATACAGCAGGAATATCAGTTTTTAATTGTTTAGCTCTTTCTTTTAGTTTCATATAAACCTCTAAGATGACATACAAAAAACCATGTTATTTTAAATTAACACATGTTGTCAATATGATATTTTACTCTTTATACTTTCTTAAGGGTACGTATTTAGAAACTCTTTTAATGTATTCTTCATAAGCTGGATACTTTTTAAGTGAAATACCTTCTGAAAACATCGAACTACCTATAAATAATAAAATAAGAAACATCGAACCTACGAGTGTCCAGTTGAATACGACATAAGATGTTACACCACCACTAATACAAAAGAAATACAACACGACCCAAATAGATTGTTCAGAAAAATAGTTGGGATGTCTAGAAAGTCGCCATAATCCCTGTGTATTAAACCCCTTATTGTAAGGATGTGGTAGATCTTCTAATGCCTTGCCTCGCTTTAATAATTCATATTTCTTCGTTTGGAATGTCATTTGTTGTTTATCAGCAATCGTTTCTAGAATGATGAATCCTAAAAGAAGTGCTGCAATTAAACCATCAAATATGTTAAATGATACAGTAGAGTCCATGGTTGCAAGTAAAGGTAAACAAATAGCAAGTACTAAGGCATTTTGATATATGGAGATAAAAAATAAATCAAATAATGCCCATTTCCACTTTTTGTTTAGTTTTGGATCTTTTCTTAAAACAACCCATCGATAGTCCTCTTCACCAGACCAAAACTTAATAGAATAAGCACCTTTTTTAGCAAAATTGAGTGTTAATCTAGCTCCCCAAATAGTAATGAGAATGGCCATAACAATCAAACGTGGATTCATACCGCTTTTAAAGACGATTATCCATGCGTAAACAATAGGTAATATGGACCATAACTTATCCATTTGGGAATTGTTTGTTGTTAATTCACCAACGATAAAGCAATATGCAATGCTGATAGAACATACAATGATGAGAATCTTCAATGTGTCTAACTGAAGTGTGCTGAGTTTAGAACCTCCTAAAACAAATCCCAATACTGATAATGTAAGTGTAATGATTACCGTAACTATGATGCCTAAGTTTTTTTTCATGTGATTATCCTTTTATCCTTTTTTTGTTAGTCCTTTTTTAATTAACATCGGTATTAAATCATCTAAATATGAGTCTTTATGTATCATTTTATCATAAGATTGGATTTGCTTGTTCTTTTTTATTATATAGCAAATAGATGACATCATCATTCACAAGAGGAAATTGAAATATAACAAAAAGGAATAAAAAAGATTGGACAAACTATACTTTGTATAAGTATATAAGGGGTTTGTTTCTTTTCAATGGTAAAGAAAAAGCCCACCTTAAGTGGTAGGCGAGAGTTTAACTCGCACAAAGATAGTTGCGTGATAAATGTAGACTTTTACGTTCGTGAAGCCAATGGGGTGCAAGTAGCGTGTAAGTTGGTGGAGATAATCACTTTGGACTCTAACCCTCAAAAATATATTACCTCAAAATAGTTTCTATGATATAATGATAATAATCGGGAGGGAATGCGATGAGTGCTGGGATTTGTTTAATGAATAAAAGTTGTATAGTATTGGCTGCAGATAGTGCTGTTACAGTCGGTGAAAGAGAAACAATATTTAATTCTGCTGATAAAGTATACAGCTTATCCACAAAGTATCCAATAGGTTGCATCATTTACCAAAATATGGAATTTATGGACATACCAATTGGTATAGTTTTGAGTAAATTTAGAAATAGTGTAGATTCTACTGAGAATGATTTTAAGAATGCTATTGAATATTTTGATGCTTTTAAGAAGTTTTTGTCAGAAGAAAAAGATTTTTTTAGGTTTAAAAAAAATGAATTTCGTTTTTTAATTATTTATTACAAAATAGTTAGAGATGAATTTGAAAAACAACATAAAATTGAATCTGACAAATTGTTATCTGAGAAACAAGAAGACTTAAATCCAGAAGAAATTGATAAAGCAACAGAAAATGCGATAAAGAATATCCGAAAGTTAATCAAATTATTTAATAAAGATGAAAACTATAATGTAAAAGAATATATAGTTGAAAATTACAATAAAGATTTAGTCAATCTATTTAAAGACTGGTTTAAAAATATAAATTTAAAAGATGAACAATTAAGCGATTTGATTGAGATAATCATAACTTTAATAGAATCAGATTTTAAAATTCAGGAATATACGGGTATAAATATCTCAGGATATGGGAAAGATCAAATTTTTCCTTCTTCAGCACATTATAGACTTTATGGTATAATCGATGGTAAAATAAAGTATGAAGATATTGAAAATACTCAAATCAGTGTCTCTAAGGCATCGAGTATTAAAACATTAGCTCAAAGTGATGTTATCGAGTTGTTTGCATATGGCATTAACAATTCCTTTTTGCAAAATATAGGTATAATAGTTAAAGAAAATCTAGAAGAAAAAACAAAACAAATTAAACATATAGTTGAAGATAAAGAAAAACTTAAGTTAGTAAAAGAACTTTTTACTGATTCACATGATATAATTAGAAACAAAGTTAAGGACTATGCATGGGATAATTTTTTAAAACCATTAGAAAAATCTATTGCTATTTTACCTAACGATGAAATTATTCAGCTAGCTGAAGAAATGATTAATTTAACATCTTTAAGAAGAAAAATTATAGTTGATAAATTAGCGGGTACTGTTGGTGGTCCTGTAGATATAGCATTAATTGACATAGAAAATGGATTTCAATGGAAATGTAAGAAAAGAGGTTATGTGAATGATGGAAAATAATAAAAACCGACCTGCAAAAAATGATAAATCATATATTGTCTATTTAAAGAAAGTACATGATGAAAAATACTACTCAAACAGTTCTAAAGATAGTAATAAAAATGATCAGAATAGTAAACCTGAACAGAAAGAAAAAAAGGGAATATATTTTATATAATTTTTTGGTCTATAATAAATAATATAATAATAACCATTTAGATCTTTCCAAAATTGTATGACATAGCGTAAAATATTTTGTGTAAATGAAAAACTGAATAAAATATAAAAAGGAATCTCACTTTAGTATAATAGAGTTGTCAAAAAACCAATATACAAAGGAGATCCCTCATGAATGATTTTACAACA
>JAVEQW010000111.1:0-3278 GCA_034007385.1 Candidatus Izemoplasmatales bacterium | reverse complement strand
TAGTGACACCGGTTAAAAGAAGAATTGAACTGTTGAATTGGACTTCATTGAAACGAGGTAGATTTATCATTGAAGACGATTATGATAGTGAGTTTAGATTTTTTGGTAATCCTATTCCAGCAATGAAAGGTATGGATAAGTTCGATAGAGTTATTTACATGAATTCGTTTTCAAAAACATTAGCACCGGCTTTCAGAGTAAGCTTTATGGTTTTGCCAGAAGAGTTGGTGAGGTTATATCACGAAAGATTGGACTTTTTTAGCTCGAGTGTACCGATAGTCAATCAACTTGTTTTGAGCGAATTTTTAAGAAGCGGTGAATACGAAAAGCACTTGAACCGAATGAAGATAAATTATAAGACAAAAAGAGACTACTTGATTAAGAAACTGTTAGACAGTAGTATCAAAGATAAGATTAGGATATATGGGGAAGAGGCAGGATTGCATTTCTTGGTTGATGTGATGACTCAAAAGAGTGAAGTTTATCTAGTGGAAAAGGCTAAATCTCAAAGTGTAAGGGTTTATGGATTAAGTGAGTATTTTATCAATAAATGTGAGTTTTTAAAAGTCAAAACGATTGTCTTCGGTTACTCAAATTTAAGTATAGAACAAATCGATATCGGTGTTGATTTACTTAATGAAGCATGGAAAAATATTTAAATATTTTTATTCTAAATGTAAGCGCTTTATGATAAAATAGTTTTTGGAGGAAATGAAGAGAATATGAGAGTAGATGAGCATCCAATTTTAGATTTTAAACACAAAGAAAAAATAGCATTTTCTTATAACGGAAAAAAGATGTTTGGATATGTTGGAGATACTATCGCAGCTGCATTAGTTGATAATGGTGTAATGCAATTTTCAAAGAGCGTTATCCATGAGCGGCCGCGAGGTTTTTATTGTGCGATTGGCAATTGCGGTAGTTGCAATATGACAGTTAATTCAGTAGAGAATGTAAAAACATGTTTGACGCTCTTAGAAGAAAATATGATCGTAGAAAGCCAAAGCGATGAGGTGATAATCAATGATTGAAAAAGAATTGGTTATTATCGGTGGTGGACCAGCGGGTTTAAGTGCGGCTAAAGTGGCTTCTGAAGCGGGAATGAAGGTTGCTTTGTTTGAAAGAAGTTTTTCTTTAGGCGGTCAACTAATTAAACAAACGCATAAGTTTTTTGGTTCGGAATCTCAGTATGCCAGAGTAAGAGGGATTGAGATTGCGGATATTTTGATTAATGAGACTAAAAAGCATGATGTCGAGATTTTTTTAAACGCAACGGTTGTCGGGTTATATAAGGATAATATTATTACTGTTTATCAGAATGATGAATATTTTAAGGTGAAGGCTAAGGCTATTATAATCGCTACAGGAGCGAGTGAAAAGTTTTTAGCTTTTGAAAATAATGATTTGCCAGGTATCTATGGGGCTGGAGCAGTTCAAACTTTGATGAATATCCACGGGGTTTTACCTGGTAAGGAAGTTGTAATGGTTGGTAGTGGAAATATCGGTCTTATTGTCAGTTATCAGTTGATCCAAGCTGGAGTTAAAGTGAAAGCTTTAATTGAAGCTGCTGGTCATATCGGCGGTTATTTGGTTCACGCATCTAAATTAAGAAGATTAGGTGTTGATATCATAACCAATACGACTGTTAAAAAAGCCGAAGGTAATGGAAAATTAGAAAAAGTCATTACTGTAAAACTAGATGAGAAATGGCAAGAAATCCCAGGCAGTGAAGAAACGATTGAATGCGACGCCTTATGTATTAGCGTCGGTTTGAGTCCGCTTCATCAGTTATTAAGCATGGGTAATGCCAATATGTTATATGTAAATGAATTAGGTGGATTAGTTCCTTTAAAGACTTGTGATTATGAGACTTCAATACCTCATGTTTATGCATGTGGTGATGTTACTGGTATCGAAGAAGCTTCAAGCGCTATGGTTGAGGGTAAAATTGCAGGACTCATGGCTAGTAAGCATGCAGGATTCATTCATCCTAATTATGATAATTTAGAAGCTGAACTTAATCAGCAATTATGTGTATTAAGACAAGGACCATGTGGAGAAAAGATTAGATGTGGTCTTAAGAAGGTGGGGGAGATTTATGATTGAGAAAACTGGAGCAGCAACCATTGATTTAGTTAAATCTGTCTTCCCGTCAAAAGACGTTTTAGCAAGGCCAAAAGCAATCATCGAGTGTTATAAGGAAATTCCGTGTAATCCATGTGAGACAAGTTGCCCTTTTAATGCGATTTATATCGGTAGCGATATAAATCAAATTCCAAGAATTGATTTTAATAAATGTACTGGATGCGGGATCTGCGCTCAGGCTTGTCCAGGACTTGCGATAATGATTGCGATGATAAAAGATGGTAAGGCATATTTTAAAATTCCATATGAACTTTTGCCATTACCGGTTGTAGGTGAAAAATGGAGCGCAGTTAATCGTTATGGTGAGATATTGGATAAACCATGTTTGATTGAAAATGTCAAAAAAACCAAAGATAGAACCACAATTGTGACAGTTTCGATAGAGCAACCTTTTCTATATGAGTTTTCAACCATCAGGAGTAAACTATGAGTAAGAAAGATATAATTATATGTCGTTGTGAGGATATTTCCTTACAGGATGTTCATGACTGTTTAGAAAGTGGTTATACTACAGTTGAAGATATCAAAAGAATTTTAAGAGTTGGAATGGGGCCTTGTCAAGGACAAACTTGTTCGCATTTGATTCAAGCGGAAATAGCTAAATTTTTAGGAATGAAAAAAGAAGATGTGAAGTTTCAAAAGACTAGACCGCTGGTTACTGGGGTAAGTCTTGAAGCGATTGCGAAACAAGCTCTTAAAGGTGAAGAAAATGATTAAGGCTAGTATTGTGATTATTGGCGCTGGTATCAGCGGTTTAAGTACAGCTTATAATTTAGCTAAAGAAGGCATGAAAGATATTCATGTGATTGATAAAGGATATTTCACCAACGGTTCTACGGGCAGATGCGGAGCTGGAGTGAGACAACAGTGGTCAACGAAGATGAACTGCATTTTGGCTAAAAAGAGTATTGAGTTTTTCGGTAGGGCCAATGAAGAATTAGGTTATCATAAGGATATCGAGTTTAAACAAGAAGGATATTTAATTTTAGCTACTAATGAAGAGGAAGATTTACAGTTTGAAAAGAATGTAAAGTTACAAAATTCTTTGGGAGTTCCAACCGTTAAATTGACTGTGGAAGAAGCTTTGAAAGTTGTTCCTCATTTAAATAAAGATAGTTTTATTAGTGCCACTT
>JAVEQW010000027.1:0-15289 GCA_034007385.1 Candidatus Izemoplasmatales bacterium | reverse complement strand
ATGAAGAAAAGAAGATTTGTGTTATCAGTAATAATCTTGATAATGAGTTGGTTAAAAGTTTTTTTGACTTATTAGGATTAGAAAAGAATGATTTAGAAGGTGATATCGAGATTGTTAATACTTTAGGTAAGTTAGCTATGAAAAAGGTAGTTGTGGTTAATCAGGATAAAGTGTTAGAAAAAGATAAACTAAGTAAATTATTTGACTTCAAAGAAGAATTATTGGTGTTGGTTGATACTTTTGAAGACGTTCAGTTATTGTTTGAGGTTTTAGTTGATTCAAGTTATCGCTTCTTGAAATTTAAATCAAAAGACAAGAAAGAAGCTGTTGGTTTAAGTTATTATAGCAGTAAGAATATTGATGCAGAAGTAAATGAAGGTGTTGTTTATGGTGAAGCCATTAACAATACTAAAGAACTTGTAAATAAGCCATATAATTATCTTAATGCAATTAATTTAGCTGATTATGCATTAGAGTTTAAGAGATTTGATAATGTTGAAGTCACAGTTTATAACAAAGCGCAGATTGAGGCAATGAAGATGGGTGCTTTCTTAGGAGTTAATAAAGGTAGTTTGGATGAGCCAAGACTTATTCATATAAGATATAATGGTGATTCTGATAGTAAAGAGATTATCTCTTTAGTTGGAAAAGGCGTTATGTATGATACAGGTGGTTATTCATTGAAGACTGTTACGGGAATGCCTAATATGAAATGTGATATGGCAGGAGCTGCGACAGTTCTAGGCGCAATGGAAGTAATTGCGAGATTAGGGTTTAAGAGAAATGTTGATGTTATTATAGCGGCTACTGATAATAGAATCGGTGATGGAGCTATTGTTCCTGATGACATCTTAACAGCTGCTAATGGAATGACGATAGAGATCATTTCAACTGATGCTGAAGGTAGACTAACCTTAGCTGATGCATTATGGTTTGCTCAAGAAAAAGGAGCGACTAAATTGATTGATATCGCTACATTAACAGGAGCGATTGTAGCGGCTTTAGGCAAGGAGTATACTGGAGTCTTTACCAATAACCAAGAGTATTTAAATGAACTTATGAATGTAAGTGAAAAGGCAAAAGAGAAATTGTGGCAAATGCCAATTTCTGAAGGTTACCGTAAAGAGTTAAAGAGCTTTAGCGCTGATATGAGAAACACTGGAACCTCAAGAACTGCCGGTGCTAGTGTAGCTGCTGCTTTCCTTGAAAAATTTATTGACGGCAATAGACCTTGGATTCATTTAGATATTGCAGCTACAGCTTTTGATGAGAAAAAAGGCGGCAGCGGAGTAATGGTAAAAACATTAGCTAACTTTTGTAAATAAATAACAATTAGGCAGGTTTAATTCAACCTGCCTTTTCTTTTTCTTTGTAGTAAATATTTGAGTAAAGATTGAATATTATTTAAATATTTGTTACAACGCAGTAGTGAGTTAAGATTTACTATAAAAATTAGAGGAGAAAATTTACTTAATGAAAACATGTCCAAAATGTTTGAAACACGTTGAAGATGAATCGTTATTTTGTTCCTACTGTGGTAATCGCTTAGAAGAGAAGAAAGAAGAGAAGTCACTCGACAATGACAATCTAAGAGTTTGCAAAAACTGTGGTAAAGAAGTTGCTCTGGGTTTTATGTCTTGTACTTTTTGTGGAGCTGATATGATTACAGGAAATGTTCCCCAAGGATTTGGTTTTAGTAATTCACGGAAGTATTCGAGTAATTATGATTTGAAATCTAAGAACCATACCACTACTTTTGTATTAGGTCTGTTGGAACCATTTTGGTAGCGCTGAATTACTTTGGTGTCTACTTTGTTCATATCATCGGTTTAATCTTGGGTATTGTAGGATTGTCTCTTGTAAGCGCTGATAAGAGAGATGAAATGACTTATTCTAAAGCTGGTTTTGTATTGTCTTTGATAGCTGTTATCGGCGGAGGGTTAGCTTTCTTAATCGGATTTATATTTGCGTTAATGTACACTTAAAAAAATATGATAAAAAAAACTCTCAAATCTTTGATTAGAATTTGAGAGTTTTTTATTTGTTTTGAATTGTTTATTTGATTAGGATAGCTCTTACTGGTAAAGCTTCAACATTAGCGATTTTTAAGGGTAAACAGAACAGTTCATATCCATCTTCTTTGATATCCTTTAATCTTAATCCTTCAAGGATAATAATGCTGTTTGAAAGCAGGATTTTGTGGGTTGGATGATTTTTTTGAGCACGTTCAATTCCTAATGCATCGATTCCAACACCACGAATCTTTTTATCTGCAAGGTAGTTTGCGGCGTCAAAAGCCAAGTATATAAAATCATAATCAAATTCTTCAATAAAACTATTTTTAGTTTTAAAGATAACAAAGTCATTTTCATTGATTTGTAAGTTCTTGATATCTTCATAAATAATTTTTTCATTTAAATGAGTTAAATCAAAAACTTTAGCTTTACCGGTTAATATATTAAGATTTTCTGTGTTTGAGTTACTGCCAGATTCAATCATGTGTAAAGGAAAATCAATATGAGTTCCGGTGTGAAGATTCATTTTTATACTTGATTCGTAGTTACCATCTTTTTCAAAAGAGTTTACTTGATTGATGATAGGTAATTTTTCTTCCTTGTCTTTATAAACAGTCATTCTAGGATGAATGGTCATACTGATATCATAAATCATTTTTTAGATCCTCGCTAATCTTTAAGATTTCTTGTTTTAAATCATCATAGTTTTGGTAAATTAATGGTTTAAGATTATGAAGTTTCAGTTCGTCAATAATTTTCCATGAGTTTTCTATTTCATCCCAACGAGTAAAGAGTGAATTTTGTTGGTTTGATAAGTCAAGAAGAAGTTTCTCATAAGCTTCTGGGGTGTTGCCTAAAGCTTCGCAACTGTGGCAATAATCTAACACAGCGGGAACAATCTGTTCATTTAAACCGGCTTCTTTAACATTAAAGATGAAGTTTACACCTTCAATAGGAGCTACTTTAATGATTAGTTTGTTGTGAGTGCTATTCCTGAAATGAGTGTCATTGTTCTTAAAGTTGATGATGATTTCTGATCTTTTCTCATTGAGATGTTTTCCGGTAAGCAAATGGATTGGAACATCTTTCCATCTTTCATTATCAATATATGCTTTTGCATAAACAAAGGTTTCTGTATTTGAATTGGGGTCAACGTTTTTTACTTTTCTATAGCCTTCATATTGACCTAGAATTAGATGGTCTTTATCAATCTTTAATTTCTTAATTGCTTTTACTTTTTCATCCTTTATGTTACTTGATGTGAATTGAACAGGCTTTTCCATGGTAATTAATGCGACCATTTGCATTAGATGCGATTGAACCATATCTTTTAATGCTCCAACTTTATCGTAGTAGTTGCCTCGGTTTAAAATGCTTTCTTTCTCTTTGGCGATAATAATGATATTTTCAATCGATTTATTATCCCAGTTGTTTTCAAATATAATATTGGCAAACCGCACAACTAAGACATTTTGAATCATTTCTTTTCCTAGGTAATGATCGATTCTGTAGATTTGTGGTTCATCAAAATATTGCCATAGTTTAGTGTTGATTTCTTTTGCTGTTTTTAAGTCTTCTCCAAATGGCTTTTCAAATACAATTCGAGCATTTTTTTCGCCCTTTTTAATCAATCCAGATTCGCTGATACCTTTTGCAATTATTGGAAACAATTGAGGTGGAACAGCCAGATAAAACATTTTATCTGGGTCATCGCCTTCTTGATCGATTGTTGCTTTTAAGTTTTTATAGTCATCTAGTTTGTCTACATCCATTTTTATATATGTTAAATATGGTTCGATAAGTTCAAAGTCAATTTCTGAAGTGATTTGGGTTAAAGCATCTCTTATGTAGTCTTGCAATGACCAATCTTTTCTTGCGATAATATAAATTTTAGTTTCTTTGGTTAAGAATTTGTTTTTAATCAATGTATGTAAAGCTGGTAACAGCTTTTTATACATTAAGTTGCCAGTTGAACCAAAGATAGTGATAATCTTTTTCATTATCTTTTATATACCTTATGTTGACCGAATTCAAAGCGCATTGCAGCTACAATCTTTTCAGAGAAACGTTCTTCATCACGGGATTTATATCTCGCAAATAAACTGTTTGAAATAACTGGTATAGCAGCTTTATATTTAAGTGCTGCCTCAACCATCCATTGACCTTCACCTGAATCATCAACTCTACCGATAATGTTTTTTAAAGTTTCGTCTTTCTTAAAGGCTGAATAAGCTGTATCCATTAATAACCCTTGGATTATTGAACCATGAGCCCATACTTTAGAAACTTCTTGGTAATCAAGCTCAAAATCTGATTTCTCTAGTAGTTCGAAACCTTCACCGATTGCTTGCATCATGCCGTATTCAATGCCATTGTGAACCATTTTTACGAAATGTCCGCTTCCTGGTTTACCCATATAGGCGTAACCATCTTTTGTGGCTAAGTCTTTGAATAGCCATTCGATTGATTTGACAATTTTTTCTTCCCCGCCAACCATTAATGAAGCACCATGTCTAGCTCCTTCAGTTCCGCCGCTAGTACCGCAGTCGATAAGGTTGATGTTTTTATTTTTTAAGTCATGGTATCTTCTTAATGTATCGTTGTAATTAGAATTACCCCCATCAATTAAAATGTCTTCTTTATCAAGATATTGAGCAAGTTCATTAATAACATTATCAGTGATTTCACCAGCAGGAACCATTAACCAAATAATTCTAGGTTTTGGCAATTCATCAACTAATTTCTTGAGTGAACTTAATAATTTAATTTGTTTGTTCTTTTTTACTTCATCATTAATAACTTTATCATAAGCATATACAGCAACTTCATGATCAAGCATATTCAAAGCTAAATTATAACCCATTCTTCCTAAACCTATAAGTCCGATTCTTTTCATAATTAATATACCTCCATTATTTCTTATCAATGATATTATAACACTGATTATGCTTTAATAATCCTTGGTTGCTTGAAATTGTCGATTAGATTTTTTGTTGGAGTATTTACTTATTGAACTAGAATAATATAATTTAGAATTAAAAGAAAAAAGACTTTTTAAGCTGCGGATTTTTCAATGCAGTTCTTATCTATTCAAATGACGACAATTTCTCTATGGAGTCACAAATTTACTTGTGACTCATTTTTTATGAAAAAGCAGAAGGAAAAGATAGTTATATAGACTAAAAAATGTAAATTTGAACTTTTTTTCTTGTAGGTTATAGACATATAGTTTATAATATTTATAACTGGGGGTAATTGCGTTATGGATATCATAAAATTATTGGGCGAATTGTATGAACCTGCGTACATGGTTGATGAAGACAGAAGGATTGTTTTTTGGAATAAACAAGCTGAGATTGTAACTGGATATAAGTCAGAAGAAATCATTGGTAGATTTTGTTATGACAATATCTTAAGACATGTTTCAACTTCTGGGCAGAGGTTATGTCATGAAGGTTGTCCTTTACAAGACAGCATTAAAAACAAAAAAGTAAATGAGTCTCAAGTATTCTTACATCACAAAAGAGGTTTTAGAGTTCCTGTAAAAGTCAGGACGATTCCTTTTTACGATGATGTGGATAAGAAGTATAAGGCAATCGAGGTTTTTACGGATTATCGTGATGAAAAATCACTTTACTTAGAAAATAAAGAATTACAAGAGAAAGTCATTACTGATGATTTGACTGGTATATATAATCGAACCTTTATAGATTATCAAATTGACACATGTATTCATGAGTTTAATGTTTTTAACATTTCTTTTGGAGTTTTATTTATCGATATTGATCATTTTAAAAAAGTAAATGATACTTTTGGTCATGACGTTGGTGATAAAGTATTAGTTGCGGTAACGCAAACAATCAAGGTTAACATTAGAATGGAAGACTATGTTGGTAGATATGGTGGCGAAGAGTTTGTGGTTATTTTAAGAAACATCTCTAAAGAAAACCTTTATAATACTGCAGAGAAGTTAAGGATGTTGATTGAAGGTTTAGATGTAGAGACAAAAAGAGGTAAACTTGGCGTTACGGTCTCAATCGGTTGTTCTCATTATGGAGAAACACTCTCGAAAGAAGAAATCGTTAAAAGAGCGGATGAATTAATGTATAAAGCGAAGAATGCCGGTAGAAACAAAGTTTTCATTTAATAAAGATAATTAAACAGGATTTAAGCAATAAACTTAAATCCTGTTTTTTATTTTAATCTTTCTTTTAATCGTTTAAAATCGTAAGGTCTTAAATTGCCCTTAGACAATAGATGTGATGTGGTTGAAATAGTATCGATATAGTCGATATCACTAAGTTTTTCAATGCCTTGAAGCCAAAATTTTTGGCCCCATATTATCGCCACAAGAGGCCTTTTACCCTCATCTTGATTTAGAAGATTTTGAATATGATTAAACATTAGTTTTTGTGTGGGGAGTATACCGGTTTCTATTCCGAATTCATTCTTATTAAGTTCTAAATAAGAGTGATATTTTTTTGAAGGAAATGATTTTGAATGATATCCAATAAACTCAAAGAAACCGACCCTTTCATAGATATCATGAGTTGTTATTGAATCATCTAAAAAGTCTTTAATGGTGTTAATCCACCAGTCTCTATCTTTTGAGTCTTCCATTTCTAACCAGTTTAGACCAGGCATTTGAGTTAAGTTGTTTTTGAATAGTGCTTCATGCTTTTTATTAAACAGATAATCATCTTTGCTATAGTATCCTGGATTTAAAGTTAAAATAATAACTTTTGGATTTATTATGTTTCCCCAATATGGTTGGGGTATGAAATCGAAGTTAAAGTTTCTAAGATTACCTTTACCTTCATTTAAATTCATCTCTTTAGCATCGATAGCGGCTATAAAAGGAGACGAGTTAAGAATATCGCTCCATGCTTTAATTAGCTTTATATAAGTTTCTTTTATTCTCTCACTCATATTTTTAATTTCCTTTATTGTAAGTTGGTTGTTCTTTTTTGAAGTTGAATTACTTTTTGAATAATATCTTTTGAAGCAAATTGTGACAGCTTTTGATAGTTGAATTTTAGATTTTTGAGTTGCTTAAGTATTTCAAGCGAGGCAGATGAGATGTTTTGCTTTTTATCTAGAATTGTTATGTGTTTAATAGTATGTAAAGCTATAGCTTGAGCATTTTGATCTTCTACACCAAAAATGTAGTTTCCTTCATCATCGAGAGGGTTAATAATCTCATGAGGGTTAAAAATGATGACTTCACCCGATGTTAAGTGAATCTTTGTCGTGTTATTCTGCTTTATTGCTTGTTTAATATTATCGATATTTTCCTGATAAAGAATTGCTTCTCTTTCAGAGCGTGATAGTTTTGTATACTGGATAATCAGATATCTAATAATTTCAGCAAAACCAATATTGTTATTATATTTATAAAGAACTTGTTCGAGATTAATGAAGTATTGCTCATACCTGTAGTTTATATGGATTTTTATTGGTTTAATCTTTTTTCCTAGAGTTTCATTACCCTCTTTTAAATCTAGAGTAAGTATTAAACTTGTAAGCGGATCGATATCGGATATAGCCGATTTGGATGTTTTAAGTATTGATTGAATATCTTGATATTTTTTAATTTGTTTCTTTTGAAAATCCACATTATACTGCTTAATGATATCGTTGATTAACGCATTTACACTACGTTTATTGAAGTATAGGTAGTCGCCATATAGTATTTGATAGGTCTTATTATCGATTCTAATTTGTATTTCTTCGAACAACTTATTTTTTTGATTAATCATGTGATACCTCCAAATTAATTATAGTATACATTATGTAACAAAAATAGTATACATAAATATGAGAAGATATCCTAAAGATAGACATTAAATATAAATTATTGATTACATAAAATGATTATAACTAACCATATTATCTAGCTTATTAATCTACTATAATGTAATTATGACACATTTATAGGAGAAAATTTATGAAGTCTTATGTTCGGTTAGATGATGCATCGAAAGTTGTAATAGAAAATTTCAAGTTGATAGAGCAAAAGCATAATCATCGTGAGTATGATGGGTATAGAGAAACCAATCGAAGATATAGCTATTATTTCGTTGTTAAGGTAATGGGCGAAGATGATGAGATTTGGAATAATCCTTTTGGAGCATTTGATATGATCAATGTGAAAAGGTTATTGGTAACAAACGAACTACAAGAGGAATGTTGTTTGTTTAAAATTCACAGCATCAATAAATATCAAATTGATCAAGCTATTGATAGTTTAAGTATGTTAGTAGAAGGTCCAGGTCATTATAAGATAATTAAGCAAAATAATAAAACCTTCAGTTTGGAACATACTACGATATTTGACTTTCTAGGTTTCTTTAAATGGAATCAGGATTTAATGACAGAATGATTGATTACTTTGATTATTCTTTAGTACTAAAGATACTCAATCCGTATAAAAAGGTTCTATCAGATATTTATCAAGCATATCTTAATGATGAATTCGAAGATGAAAATTTGGATTACTCAAATCCATATTGTGTATTAAGATACTATGAGAATTGTATTGCGTATAAGAAGTATAACGTCAAAGAATTAGCTCAAAAAATCAAGAACGATCTTTCTGTTATTGATTTTTATGGATATAGTTTTTCAGACTATATTTATTTAGAAGAAACTTATGGCAATGAGATACCTCACGATTTTGATGAAAATTGGCGACTTAAAGATGTTTATATGTATTTAGTTGGGCTATTAAACAGTAATGGTTTGACAATTATAGAAACAAGTATAGTTAATGGAGAAATTATTAGTATATTCAATTGCTTATTGATAAGGGTGTGATTAGATGGTTAAATTTTGTGATTTGGAGGAAGGACTTAAAGATTGCATATTACCTAAGCTAAGAGTCTATTATGATCTAGTAACTTTTGAAGAAAGAAGTAACTGGATTATGAAAATCTTTTATGGCCATAAAGAAATATTCGAATCATTTGAAACATATGAACTTGAGCCACAAAAAGAAGAGTCGGAATTTGAAAAGAAGAAACTAAGACTTTTTCTTGATGGGGTATACCTTTACAAAGTTAAAGATGATGGTTTAGTTGAGCTTGTTTGTAATTGTTATGATGAGGAATATTACTATTATCGTTAAGTTGTTTTATAGAGATTGTAAGAGATTTGAAAAAAACCTCTTTTTTTTTAATGTTATGAAATTGCTTTTTTATAACAAGATTTTAATAATTGTCTTTTAGCCTAAAGAATAAAAATTATAAAAATGTTATAATTCATCATTAAGATGATATAATTGTAATGTATAAAAATGCGCATGTGGAAAGGTAATGGTATTATGGATGTAGTAAGAGATATAGTGATTAATGTAATCTTATTATTTGGATTAGTTTTCATGGTTTCTTTGACTAATCAAAAGCATAATGAATCAAAATTACCTGCTAAGGTGCTTTTTGGTATCGTCATTGGTTTTATAACTATTATTGTAATGATGAATGGTTTTCAACTTGAAAGCGGAGTTGTTTATGATACTAGATCGGTTTTAATTGCTGTTACGGGATTGTTTTTCTCTAATGTAACGTCAATTATTGCTGCAATAATCGCTATTGGTTACCGAATATATCTAGGTGGCGATGGAGTATATGCAGGGGTTTTAACGATCTTCTTTTCAATTGGCATCGCTTTATTGTGGAAATCGTTTTTAATTAAGAAAATCCATTATAATCGTCATATAAAACTTTACTTGTTTGGCTTGTCGATTCACATTGCTATGCTTTTAAGCCAACTGGCAGTACCATACCCTAAAAGTATTGAAGTTTTAGTTTTGATTGGACCAGTTGTGTTGATTATCTATCCGATAGCGACGATGTTGGTATCTTTGGCGATTATCAATCATGATGACAGAGTTGAAGCCCAACAAATAATCAAGAAGAGTGAAGAGAAATATCGTACTTTAGTTAATAATAGTCAGTTAGGTATTATTCAGTTTAATAGAGAAGGCGTTATCCAAATTGCAAATAAGGCCTTTACTGATATTTTAGAATCTGATCGGAAAACTTGGATTGGCAAGAACCTTTACAGTAATAACAGTGAAATAACTTATGAAGCATTAGAAAAGTGTTTATCGGGCAATACTACAATTTTCGAAGATATTCATGTATCTCCAAATCGAGATATTCCATTAAGAATCAGGTTTTCACCGATTTATGACCAAAAGGAAGTAGTCGGTGGTATCGGTATTATAGAAGACTTAACGAAACAATATAATTTAGAAAGAGATATCAAAGAATTACAAAGAAAAGATATTCTAACAAAGCTTTATAACCGCGCTGCATTTGATCATTTTCTTTTCTCCGAACAAGAAGAATCGGTTTATCCGATTTCTATCGTTACCTTTGATATCAATACATTCCAAATCATAAACACTTCATTTGGTTATGAAGTTGGAAATGAAGTATTAGTTGAAATAGCTAAAGTTTTCTTAAAAGAAAGAGAAGAAAATAGAAATTATAAAGGTTTCAGAATCGGTGGCGATGAGTTTGCTTTAGTGATGTTGCAAACAGAGTTTGTTAAGGCTTTTGAAGTTTCAAAACGCATTGAAGAGACCGTTAAATCATTAGACAAGTTTAAGTTTAGCGTCAATATGAGTTCGGGAGTATCAACAGTTTTGGACAAAGACAGTTCAATAATTGATACTTTCAATAATGCACTTAAGGATATGGCTAATAATAAGATTTATGCTGGTTCTAGCATTAGCCTTAAGACAATTGATTTGATTATGAGTACTTTGTTTGCTAAAAGCGTTAGAGAGAGAATGCATTCAGAACGAGTGAGTTTGATTTCGAAGAAAATCGCAGAAAAGTATAAACTAGGTACAGCTTTTACAAATCGCGTTGCCTTAGCAGGTAAGTTGCATGATATTGGTAAAATAACTGTTTCTGAAGATATTTTAGATAAACCAGGAAAGTTAAGCGAAGCAGAATATAGTAAAATAAAGAAACATTCAGAAACAGGTTTTAAGATTTTGTCATCAGTTTCTGAGTACTTAGATATTGCGAATGTGGTTTTGTCACATCATGAAAGATGGGATGGATTGGGATATCCTCGTGGGTTAAGAAATCATGAGGCACCGTTGGAGTCAAGAATTATTAATGTGGCTGATGCTTTTGACGCTATGACAGTTGATAGGCCTTATCGAAAGGCTTTCACTACAGATAGGGCTGTTCAAGAGTTGAAGGATTATGCCGGTAAACAGTTTGATCCAGATGTTGTTAACAAGTTTATAGAACTTTATGAACAAAATGAATTTTAAGACTTAAAAAGGTCTAGATAACGAATGAACTTGTCAATAGTTAGTAGACACAAAAAAGAATATTAATAAAACCCTGATTCAAGTTTAACTTGGATTGGGGTTTTATATTGTAACCTATCTAATCACTCTCATATCTGTTTAACTCATCTTTTCTATTTAACCATTTATAATATCCGTTTTTGGATACTTTCATATATACACAAAGAGATTTTACATTAAATTCTTCAGATAACTTTTCAATTACTGCGTATTCTTTTTGGATGATTTCTTTCGTCTTATGGCCATCACCTCCTCCTCTGTATAACCTATTTTTAATCTTGCATTCTCAATCTTTAATTTCATATAATCATACTCTAATTTTTCTATTTCTGTCAAAGTTTCTCTTCTAGAATATCTAACTAATGGATTGCCTGGCTTTTTCTTGTTAGTAATACCAGCTATTCCACTCTCTTTATGTCTTCTATACCATTCTGACATTAATGATCTTGTAACTTTTTCTTCAGCTGCTATTTCATTATATGTTCCTTCTCCATTTTCAATTCTTTTAACTATTCTAATTTTTTCTTCTGTACTCCAATAATTGTTCTTTCCTCCTTTTGGCCTGCCCATTGTTCTCTCCTTTCAAAATGGCTCAATTTTGGTTTTGTGGATTATTCGTTTCACTTCATTATCCAAAAACCTTAAAACCTTTAGTTATAATATACCATTTATCCTTCTATAAAAAAAAAGATGCTAGTATTACACATAGTCTTTTATGTGTCTACTAACATCTTATCATTTCAAATTTCCAAGACCTTTTTGTTTTATTCAGTTGCTAGTTTAACTACTTCATAGCCACCGTGATAGCGTTTATTTTGATGAAGTTTAAGAATGTTTTTATTCATTTGTTTTAAGATTTCTTTTTGGTTAATTAATGTTTGAATCATGCTAATGATTGTTTCTTTTCTGTCACACTCAAATGTTCCGTCACCAATTTCAGCTGAGTGGATTGCTCCATATTTTTCATGGCCACCAACGCGTTTGATAAACATTTTTGGAATTGGATAATAAGCTAGTTCACTCGGTTTTGTCATTAGTAAATCCATGTGACGCATGATTAAATTAGTTGAATAAACTGCTTCATAGATATCATGGTGATAGATTGCGTAGATTCCACCATCGGCTTTGTCTAAAGTTTTAACTAGTTCTTGATATTTTGGGTAGTCGTTAAAGTATTTAGTAGTTTTAGATTCTAAATTAGGGATTTCTTTTTTTAAGTATTCAAAAACATTTAAATGATCACCAAAGTTTAAGAAAAGTTGCACCTTTTTGTTTTCAATATATGGCAATAAATACTTAATTATTTCTTTAAAGATTTCTTTTCCGGCTCCAGCTCCGCCTACTGGTAAAAGAATCCGAAGTGGCTTGTCTTCACTAATTCGGTTAAATCTTTCTTCAGTATCATTAATAAGATTTTCTACTAATTCATGATCGATATAATAACCTGTTTCATAGATTGATCCTTCAGGCATTTCCTTAAGTTTAGTTTTAGAAAAGTTGTTAAGGAGTTTATAACCTAGGTAGGCAAAGGGTGTTTGCACGGTATGAATTGATCCTTCTGCTAAATGCAAAGCCATTGGCCAGTTATCTGGGATGACGTTTATTACCCTGGTCATACCAGCGTGAACAGCCCCTTGACTTGGCCAAACATGAGTACCGATGTAAGGTAAATCTTTTGGAAAGTCTTTATAAAGCGGAGCGTAGGTTTCAGAGACTAGTTGATCAATTGCATTAAAATCTAGTTTTTTAAAACCTTCTGAATTAAGTGGTTCCCAATAGAACTTATTAAAGAGTTTAGATTTTTGTGAAAGTCTTGACCCGAAACTGTAAAGATCGTTTTGATGCTTTACAATTTTTGAGGCGGTAGAGGTAGGATATTGTGATAAATCATGCCAGATTGGTTTAAATCCAAGCGCATTAGCGCATGAGGCGATTGCTATAGCGATGCGGTAATGACCAAATCCCATTCTAATAAATATTGCCGATAACAACTGACTTTTCTGGTAACTTAAGTTCTTTATCGCTTAGATTTAAGTTTTTAGTGTTTATTGATTTTAATGTTGGAATTTCTTCTAACCTATAATGATATATATGGTTTGAATCATCACTATATTTTTTAATAAACTTCTTCTTTGATTTTTCTGCCTTTTTGATTGTTTTTTTACTGATTGGATTACCAAATATTTCTTTAGTTCGATTCATTTAGTTATCCTCTAATAGTTTTAAAGTAGCTTTTTCTTGGTATCTAGTTAAAACTAAAGCACCAGCAAGAGTAAAGAACACAGCGACCAAAAGAGCAATTCTATAACCTAAACCAATTTCTGGTTTAATTGTGGCTAAGGAAGTGAATAGTAATAAAGAAACTGATTGACCGAGCTTAAATGAAAAGGTTCTAGCAGCGAAGAACATGCCTTCACGGTTTTCACCGGTTGTTTTACTTTCAGCTTGGGCGATATCCGCAACGATTGCTTGCGGTAGGATTCCTAAGATTGCCATTGGAATAGCAGCGGTTACTGATAGTAAAATACCTTGCGCTGAAGGTGAGAAACCGTATTTTCCTAAGAATGAAGCAAAGAAGAAGACTAAAGCAAAGATTGAGAACCCGATGACTACTAGTTTTTTCTTACCCATTCTTTTTGCGAGGATATTAACTGGCAAATAGAATAAGAAAGAAGTGAAAGTCATAAGAATGAACAATACAGTAATCATTGATTCTTCAAGTCCTAAAAGACTTACTACGAAGAAAGGTAATCCGGTTTGAAATAGAGTAAGTGCGAGGAAGTAGAAGACATCTGATAAAACAAAAATCTTAAAACTTCTGTTTTAAATGTTTTAATTAATGATTCAAAAGTTTTTGATTTTGAAGGGATACATTCTGAGTAATCTCTTTCTTTAATAAAGAAGGCAGGAATTAACATAAAGACTAAAGCTAAGGCAGCTAAGATACCAAAAGTAATTCTAATCGCAGTCATTCTTTCAATACCAGAAGCGATAAAGATATCCCAAATAAAAGGCGCTCCATAAGCTAAAGCTGTACCGAGAATAAAAGTAATTGAAATGAATGTTGAGATATTGATTTTATCATTCTGGGTTTTCCCTAGTTCTGGGATTAATGCGTTATATGGTGTACAGTAAAGTGTCATGAATAAATAGAAAAGTATTAGGGTTAAAGCGAACCATAAATTGTTTATCAAACTTACTTCACCAGTTGGTGCAAGAAAGATTAAAACAGTCACAAAAGCAAAAGGAAAAGCTGCGTATCTTAAAAACGGTATTCTTCTTCCGAGTTTATGTTTTGATCTGTCTGAAAGTGATGCGATTAATGGATCTGTGAAAGCATCAAAGATTCTTGCGATCATGGTCACAAGACCAACAATAGTAATAACACCAAAGATAACTGCGCCTTGAGAAACATATAGTTTATGTCCAAGAGTAATTGTTTCTTGGTCAGGTTGGTAGAAGTAAACCAACCAACTAGTAATAATTCCGCCTAAGATTGACCATCCGAGTTGGCCAATGGCGAAAACCCACATTTTTCCTTTTGTAACTTTTTACATTATTTTCTCCTTATGTAATTTAGGCAAATTTCTATTGCCATATTAATTTGTGTCGAGTCATTTATTAATTCATCAGATTTAAGAATTTGACTTTGATTAGCGGCGCGGTAACAAATCCCTAGTAGCATGTGAGTTGTTGTATAATAAAAAGCGTCTTTATCTAAAACTTTAATTGTATTATCTTTTAACCCCATTTCAAAATATTCATCATAGATAACTTTAATTTGTTGGAGAACATCATCATATCGATTTAAGAGTTCCTTGTCAACTTTTTCTGTCAGCATTAAATTATCAAATTGTTGTAAGAATTTAAATACAGAACGATTATTTGAAAATCCGAAGTTAAAGTAATTAAAGAATTGGGCGATGTTTTCATACCCCGA
>JAVEQW010000026.1:0-15390 GCA_034007385.1 Candidatus Izemoplasmatales bacterium | reverse complement strand
AAAAGATGGTTTGAAAATAATGTTTTTTAGAAATGAGGGTTTTTATGTTTATAGATGAAGTAAATATTGTCGTTAGGTCCGGTAAGGGCGGAGACGGAATTGTTTCTTTTAGAAGAGAGAAACATGTGCCATTAGGCGGACCTAATGGTGGTGATGGTGGAAAAGGTGGTTCGATTATCTTTGAAGCTGATGAAGGTATGTCGACTCTAATGGATTTAAAGTTTCAAAAACATGTTTTTGCGAAAGCCGGTGAGAATGGCAAAACCAAGAACATGCGAGGAAAAGATGCTGAAGATGTTATTATTAAAGTTCCATTAGGAACTACGATTTATGAAGCAGAAACTAATCTTGTATTAGCCGATTTGATTGTTCATGGACAGAGCGAAGTAATCGCAAAAGGTGGTAATGGCGGTAGAGGTAATGCAACTTTTGCGACTTCTAAAAATAAAGCACCAAGAATCCAGGAGAACGGAGAACAAGGGGTAGAAATAAACTTGCATATCGAGTTAAAGTTGTTAGCTGATGTTGGTATAGTTGGATTTCCATCTGTTGGTAAATCAACCCTTATTACTATCCTTTCTAATTCAAGACCGAAAATAGCAGATTATCCTTTTACAACCTTAATTCCTAATTTAGGTGTTGTGAGCAGATTTAATGTAAAACCGTTTGTACTAGCTGATATGCCAGGACTTATCGAAGGGGCTTCGCAGGGTCAGGGTTTAGGAATTCAGTTTTTGAAACATATTGAAAGAACGAGAGTTTTGATTCATATGGTTGATATGAGCGAAGAGTCGTTAAGAGAACCATATAATGATTATCTAGTTATTAATAAAGAGTTGAAAGAATATAATCCTAGACTACTTGAAAGACCTCAAGTAATCGTTGCCAGTAAAATGGATACAGATCATGCTAAAGAACGTTTAGAAGCGTTTAAAAAGCATTTTGATGAGGATACGATTATTATCCCTATATCCGCTATGACAAATGAGAATTTAGATAAATTGGTGTATCGCGTTGGTCAATTATTAGAAGAAACACCATTCTTTTATAATAATGAAGAAGTTATCGATGAGTATGTTGAATACACTTTTACCGATTTGGATGATGAAATCATTATTGAAAAAGTGAGTGCAGATAAGTATGAGGTTAGTGGTAAATTGGTTGAGACATTGCTTTCTAGGTCTAATTTCATGACTGATGAAGCTGTAACTATCTTCTTGACTAAGTTAAGAAAAGCCGGTTTAGACGCTAAATTACGCGAAGCTGGAGCTAAAGAAGGCGATACCATTGTTATTGATGGTGATGAGTACGACTTCATCGAGTAAAATTTTTCAAAAATCAATTTGATATTTATATGTTTTTAATGTATGTTTTATATTTAGTTTAATTGTTAGTTTTTTGTTATAATTGTGATGGTTTTTAAATGAAAAAATTAAGGAGGATTTGATTTTATGTATAGCTATATTAAGGGAGTAATTGCTGAGATAACGCCTAATTACGTGACTTTAGACAATAATGGTGTAGGGTATAAATTGCTTACACCTAATCCTTATAATTTTGTAATTGATAATGAGTATGTCGTATATATCTATCAGAAGGTAGCTGAAGACATGATTGCTTTATATGGTTTTAAATCAAGTGAACAAAGAGATTTGTTCATCAAACTTATTTCTGTAAATGGAATCGGTCCTAAGAGTGCAATAGCGATTCTTGCTAGTGGTACTGTAGGTTCAATTACTAAAGCTATTGAAGACGGTGACGCAAAGTACTTACAGAAGTTTCCTGGAATTGGTCCAAAAGCTTCTCAACAAATCGTTCTTGATTTAAAGGGTAAAATCGATTTTGAAAACGTGAGTGTTCATACTCAAAGTTTAGTTGAAGTTGAGGAAGCATTGATCGCTTTAGGATATAAGAATAAAGAAATCGATAAGGTCTTAAAACGTTTGGATCCGGAAAAGAATACTAACGATTTAATCAAAGACGCTCTAGCAATGATGTTAAAATAAGCAACTTAAGTAATGATTTTTGCAACTTAGTCTTGATTTCCTTGTGTTAATTATTGGGTGGTTTTATAATTTGGACCATAAAGGAGATGAGAGATATGAAAAAATATTTATTAGGTTTTATGTTTATCTTGACAGTAGGTTTATTGAGCGGATGCGCTATTGAAAAGGATGTTTTTAAAGAGATTGAAAGATCAGTAGAGAGTTTGTCTGATATCAATCAAGATTCTAGTATTGAAGATGTTGAAGAATTAAGCTTGGTATTAGGATATGACGAAACAATTGAATTAGCTTTTAGTGAAGAAGAAATTGCATTTTTTGAAGCTAAAACAAGTCTTTTATTAACACATTATGAACTTCAGGCAACTAAATTTAATACCAGAGGTCTAGTACTTGAAATTAAATTGATAGTAAAAGAAATGCGTGAAACACAAGTTTCACTGACTGAAGAAAACAAGAACTTGATATTAGATTCAATAGCTTTTATTAAGGAATACCGTTTGGATATATTAGAGGATGCTGGCGAAGGATATTTAAGGTTGAAAGACTTAAGGGAAAACCTTGATAATTTAACCGTTCAAGAAATCATTGTTATTCTAAACGAAGTTAATGCAGTTTTAACAGAAAGATTTGAAAACTTAGAAAAAATTAATGTAGAATTAACTAAAATTAAGGGATTATTATCCCAAAAATAAAGGTTAGGTTTTATGAAAATTAAAGTTGAAGACAATCAAGAAATTGAAGTTTTATAAAGGGTCCAAAAGATGATGAAACAGTTAAAGAGATATATCGGTCTTTATTATATTTTGAAACAACTGTTATCGGAAAATTGGATGAAAGAAAAGTAACTTTGACTTTAAGTAATATCTATTATTTTGAGAGTGTTGACAATAAAACATTCGCATATGAAAAAGATAAAGTCTTTGAGGTCAATCAAAGACTTTATCAATTAGAAGATAGTTTAAAAATGACGCCTTTTATTAGGGTTAACAAGAATACTATTGTTAATACAAAAAAGATCAAATCATTCAAATCAACGATTAATGGACGGATGGAAGCTACACTTAAAAACGGTGAGAAAATGAAAATATCAAGAAATTATGTTTCTGAGTTAAAAAGAAAGTTGGGTGTTGAATAAGATGAAAAAATACTTTAAGTACTGTTTAGTCAGTTTTTTCCTTATTAACATCTTAATGATTTTCTTAGCTTTAGTAGTTTTTTAGAAACGCTCAAGTCAGGTTACCTTTCTTAAGACTCGAAATCGGTGGTTTGATAATTTCAGCAATAATCGGTTTAACTGTATTTATGTTTAGACTGGAAAAAGGAAATAGTCTTATTAATGTTATTATTGGTTATGTGATATTAATTACTGGTTTATTGGTTTTAAGAAATGTTTTTGGAACTTACCTATTTAGATCGGCTTCATTGATTTGCATAATTATGGTAGTTGTAGGAATTATTTATGGAGTTGTGGTTTATATCGTTTCAAGGCGTTATAAGAGTGAAGTTGAGCATTTAAACCGACTTTTAGAAGAAAAATCACAAAAAGAAGAAGATTAGAGAAAAAATATAAAGAACCTTCAAACGGTATTTATTGGCTAAATATCGGTCTAGAAAGTTCTTTTTTTGTGAAATAACATTCGGTTATACGCAAGTTTAGAGTTATATTGTGAATAATCCCTTTAAAAAGTTTGAATCAGAAGATATGGTTAAAGCTTGCATCAGAAGAAGCCTTGCTTTTTGTCCGTTTAATGAAGTAGCCATTATACAACCCATCTCAGTCAAGTATTTCCCACCACCGATATAGCCGTATGAATCAAGGGTTCTTCCTGAAGGACATCTTGAGGTAATTATAACAGAAACGCCTAATTTTAGCGCTTTTTCAATACCTGGAATCATTAATGGCGGTAAGTTTCCTCTACCTAGAGCTTCGATAACAATGCCTTTGGCATTTTGTTCTATAAGGTAATCTATAAGTAAAGAATCGCTTCCTGAATAACTTTTTAATAGGTATACATTAGGTTCTATATCGGTTATTTTGAGCTTATTGCGTTGACTTGTTACATTTCGGTGGAATAATACCTCTTTATTGTCAACTATACCTAGTGGACCATAGTCTAAAGACTTAAAAGTATCTAATGAAAGAGTATTTGATTTTGTAACTTCACTAGCTGCATTAATCTGATCGTTCATTACAACTAATACACCACGACCATGTGATTTAGTTGACTTGGCAACTAATATTGAGGAGACTAAATTATTGATTCCATCGAATCCAAGTTCGGAACTTGACTTCATAGAACCAGTAACAACAATTGGAATATCAGTATCGATACATGAGTCAATGAAGAATGCAGTCTCTTCCAAAGTATCAGTTCCATGAATTATTACAAAGCCAATCGGATCTTCAAACTCAATTATTCTTTGAATCAGTTTTGTCATTTCAAGCATCATTATAGGAGTCATCGACGGTGATGGAATTTCAGAAAACTCTATGACCTCTAACTCATGATAAAGTTCTGAGTGGAGTAATGATTGCATAATTTCTTTAGCTGATAAGGCAGGTTTAACTGTGTGTGAGACGTCATCGATTTTCATGGAGATTGTCCCTCCAGTAAAAATCATATATATTTTTTTCATATCATATCACCTCTTGCTAAATGTATTATATCACAAGAGTCAATAAACTGAGATATGAAAAATCAAATTTAATCATGTTTGTCCGAGTAATTTTCGAGGGGGTTTCAAACCCTCGATTTTTTCATGCCCATTTTTGTAGGTATTACAAGATAAG
The DNA here is from genome assembly GCA_034007385.1 of Candidatus Izemoplasmatales bacterium. Lineage (GTDB taxonomy): Bacteria > Bacillota_I > Bacilli_A > Izemoplasmatales > Hujiaoplasmataceae > UBA2289. The sequence goes on along the minus strand of JAVEQW010000026.1, from coordinate 10,593 downwards.
TAGTTTTAACAGTTTCCACATAAGTCTTTTAAATTGCGAGGTTTAGAGGCGTATAATTAGTTAACATAATATACATTATAGGAAGTAAAATACATTTATAAAAAGAAGTGGATTTATCCACAAAACATAACCAAATGAAATAAATGAAACGATAATCCGCCCATTTACCTTCTTTTTTCTATATCTAAACATATTCATATTTAAGGTGATGAGTATGTTTATTTCTATATATACCTACCTATGCTTTTCTTCAGAACTTTGACCGAAAATTTGGCTTATATTTTTAAGTTTTAAGACCAACCTCATATAAATGCACGGCCAAACAAGAAAATCTTCTTAGGTTTAAATTATAGATTTTGATCTATTCAAATATAAAAGAGTTAGTTCATGACTAACTCTTCTTCTACTTCTAATCCAATGGACGTTGCAAATTTGTAGCTTTCTAAAATTGCTTCATCAAATAAATATTCTGGTTTGTGAGCATCTGATGAAACGACAATTTTTACTCCAGTATTTTTTGTGAGTTCCCAAAATTCTATTCGAGGATATCGATAACGAATTTTTCCGTTGACGATAATTTTACCTTTTCTAAAACCGTTGGCATTGATTTCTAATGCAACATCATTTTCTTTGGCTGCTAAAATTAATTCCTTGCTTAGGTATAACATTTCTTCTGTGAGTTCATTTTCTTGATTGAAAAGAAATATATCTGGATGAGCTATCAATTTAAAATATTTTGTCTTCATTGCTTCAATCAAAGTCTTAACATATATTTTCATGTCTTCAATATCTCTCACATGATAGATGCTTTTTAGTTTCCCTTTAGCTTCAATATAATGTTGACCAAGAACTAAATAGTCTAAATCTTTTAGTAAGTCTTGATAATGTTTTATGTGATTAGGAAAATATTCAATTTCCAACCCTTTATAGATGTTTATTAAATGACCATACTTTTCTATGGAACTTGATAGTTGATTTAAGTATATTGGATAATCCTCAATTCCCATTCTTACTGATCTATCTTCTAAGAATATGAAGGGTGCATGGTCTGACATACCGAGATTCTTTATGTTAAGTTCAATAGCTTTTTTGACATAATCTTCCACTGTACCCTTTGCATGGTTGCAAAGGTATGTATGAGTATGGTAATTAGACTTCATTATTTTATTCGTAAGTGGCATCCTAAGCTGTCCTTTCTATCTAAGGCTTGTTTTGTTATCAGTAAAGCTGTAGTTGCTAGGTTAAGTGTTTCGTAGTAAGTTTTTGTAAGATTTGGATATTTGATAAGGTTTTTATAGATATCTTCTAGAACTTTTAATGTTAAAGATAACCCTTCTGTGTTTCTAACGATACTAACATGTTCATCCATATAATCGCCGATCTTTTTTCTGATCGGTTTATAGTTGTAATTATATCTTGGTAATTCTTCAAGTGTGATTGGTTTTATATTAGTACTTGCTATAGATGAATTATTGATTGAATCAGCAAATGATTTAGCAAAAACTAAGCATTCTAAAAGTGAGTTTGAAGCAAGTCTATTTGCGCCATGAACATTGGTATTTGCGGTTTCACCAACTGCATAAAGATTTTTTACCGAGGTTTTCGCATAGATATCGGTATTAATCCCTCCGCATAGGAAATGCTCACATGGGGCTACAGGGATTAGATCTATACCTAAAATTAATCCTTCTTCCTTGAGATGCTTAAATATGGTTGGAAAACGTTTTTCTAAGTATTTAGGGTCAAGATGTCTTGTATCTAAATAGACATGATCCGTCCATGTATCATACATTTCTCGATAGATACTTTGAGAGACTATGTCACGTGGTGCTAGTTCCATTAAAGTAGGTGCGTACTTCTTCATGAAACGTTCGTTTTCAACATTAATTAAATAAGCGCCTTCACCTCTAAGTGCTTCACTTATTAAAAATCTTTGTCTTGAAGGATTCTTTAATGAAAAATACGCAGTTGGATGGAATTGAATAAACTCCATATGGTCGATTACGGCATTTGCCCTGTAAGCAATTCCAATTCCATCTCCAGTTGCGTTTAGATCGTTTGTGGTTGAACCATAGACAGAACCAATGCCACCGGTAGCTAAAATTATATGATCACCATAAATTGGATAGTGATTGGAATTTTCAAGCACAGTAATACCGATTGATTTTTCATTTTCTTTAATAATATCAATAGCCATTGTATTACCTAAAAAGGTAATATTTGGTTTTTGATAGAGATAAGCTATTAAAGATTCAGTGACGTTTTTCCCGGTGGCGTCACCACCGCTATGGAAAATGCGGCTGTGGGAATGGCCACCTTCTTTAGTAACAAGGAATTTGCTGTCGGCACCAATGTCAAAGCTTACGCCAAAACTGATTAGTTTTTTAACTGATTCATAAGCATTATCAACTAAGAATCTAACTGCAGTTTCATCATTTAAGTATGAACCGGCTTTTAGCGTGTCTTTAATATGAAGTTCATGTAGTTCGGTATTATCGTTATATTCACAGGCAATACCGCCTTGAGCAAGCGTGGAATTTGAAAAGCTAATCTCTGTTTTTGAAATTATTAGTACTTTTAAATCATCACTTAGATTAAGAGCGGTAAATAACCCAGCTAATCCACTCCCAACGATAATACAATCATATTTTTTTATCATTAACTTAACTCCATCATTTTATCTAAAGCTATAACAGCTTTTTCTCTTACTTCTTCAGGAACGTTTATTTCATATACTTCGTCCCTTAAGGAGACATATAAATCTTCTAGAGTGATCATCTTCATGTTTTTACATGATAAACCTTCATTTAGCAAGTAAAACTCTTTGTTTGGATTTTGCTTCTTAAGTGCGTGAACTATCCCTTTATCAGTTCCAATGATAAATTCGCTTTTCTTTGAAGCGGTTGCGTAATCAAGAATCTGTTTAGTCGAACCGACAAAGTCAGCTTTTAATAATACATCGAGGGGTGCTTCAGGATGAATCAGTGTTAAGGCATTAGGGTGTTGTTCTTTCATAGATAAAATATCAGATACTTTCAAGTTCTCATGAATATAACAATATCCTGGCCAAACATCAATATTGTAACCGAGTTTGTGTTTTAAGTAGGTACCTAGGTTTTTATCTGGAACATACATCATTTTTTTATCTTTATAGTTTTTTACAATTTTTTCCGCATTGGAACTAGTTACGATTACATCAGATAAGGCTTTGATATTAGCTCTTGTATTAACGTAGGTTATGATCACTGTATCAGGATTATTGGTTTTATATTGTAGTAATTCATCATAATCAACCATCATTGCCATTTGGCAGGTTGCGTTCTTTTTTGGCAATAATACTTTTTTTGTTGGAGATAGGATTTTGGCGGTTTCCGCCATAAAGTATACACCACAAAAAACTATTATATCGGCGGTGGTTGAAGTGGCCATTTTACTTAAAGCTAAAGAATCGCCAACAAAGTCGGCTACTTCTTGGATTTCATCATTTTGATAAAAGTGAGCGAGAATTATAGCGTTCTTTTCTTTTTTTAATTTTAGGATTTCGTCTCTATACATTATATTCCTCCTGATGTAATTTATTGGATTAATTGGTCACATTAATATTATAGTCTTTTTAAGTCTTTTTTTAAAGAATATGATATAATTTAAAGCGAAAAGGGGTGTTTGTTATATGTATCAACCTTTAGCTGATAAAGTTAGACCAAAGAGTTTTTCCGAAATGATTGGGAATGAGAAATTGTTATATACACTTGATAGATTGTTGAAGTCTGATTCTTTAGTATCAATGGTTCTTTATGGACCAACAGGTGTTGGTAAAACTACTATCGCCGATATTATCGCAAGTCATTATCCATTGAACCATTTTCGGTTTAATGCGTCTACTGATAATAAGGCGACTTTAAAACAAATCATTGATCATGTTAAATTGTATAATTCAGTTATTCTGATAATTGATGAAATCCATAGGATGAATCGAGATATTCAAGATTACTTATTACCATATGTAGAAAAAGGTAATATTATTATGATTGGTTTAACTACAGAGAATCCTTATATATCAGTTAATCCAGCCGTAAGAAGTCGAGTGAGTATTTTTAAAGTCACAAGACCGGCTACGGACGATATTGAGAGATTTTTAAAGAAAATAGATTTAAGTTATTATGAAAAGAATTTATCCATTAAAAATGAAACGTTTAAAAAAATAGCTTTAGCAGCAAATGGTGAAGTGAGAACCGCGATTAACATGTTAGAGATATTATGTTTAGCAGCTGGTAAGGACGAGGTAATTGATTTTCATTTTATGGAGAAACATCTTCCCGAATCACAAATTTCCGCATTTAAAACCGGGGATGATTATTATGATATCTTAAGTGCTTTCCATAAGAGTGTCAGGGGTAGTGATGTTAATGCGGCTTTACATTATTTAGCGAGATTAATTGTCGCAGGTGATTTAAAATCTTTAGTTAGAAGGATTAGAGCGATTGTTTATGAGGATATTGGCCTAGCAAATCCTTTGATGGGCGTTAAAGTTGAAGCTGCTTGTTCGTTGGCTGAAAACGTGGGTTTCCCAGAAGCTAAGAATGCTTTAGGCGCTATTGTAATTGAGATGTGTATTTCACCTAAGTCAAATAGTGCGCATCTTGCGGTAACTAAAGCAATTGATGATGTGGAAAAGGGTAAGACCTATCAAGTGCCTTCGCATTTAATTAATAATCCTACTTATGATGATAAGTTAGATTATAAATATGCACATGATTATCCAGGGCATGTGGTTAACCAAGATTATTTACCAAAAGAATTACAGGGAACTATTTATTATGATCCGCAAACACATACTAAGTTAGAAAAGGCATTTGCGGATGAATATATTAAGAATGAGAAGATTATTAAGAATAAGTAAGCAAATAAAAAAAAGAACTCAAAGTTTCTCTGTTAACTTGAGTTCTTTTCTATTTAAGCTTTCATTGTATAATTATTATACCACTCAACCATCTTGTCTGCATCTAGAGGTCTTGATACATAGTATCCTTGATAGAAATCACAACCCATATCTCTTATGTAAGAAAAGATTTTTTTAGTTTCTATACCTTCAGCTACTACTTGTAAGTTTAATTGGTGAGAAAGTTTTACCATTGCATTAACTATTTCATATTGTGATTTATTGTCTTCTAGGTCATTGATGAAGAAGCGATCTATTTTTATATAGTCTAGTGGATACTGACAAAGATAGGACATGCTTGAATAACCTTTTCCAAAATCATCAATAGCGATTTTGAATCCTTTTTCTTTAAGTTTGGTTATGTTTGTTTTTAGTTGAGCATTATCTAGTAATAACATAGTCTCAGTAATTTCAAAGGTTATTTCATTTGGTATGATCTTATATTTTTCAAGTAGTTTGTTTACTCTTTGACAAAAGTCTGTACTATAGAGATTTTTGACTGATAAATTGATAGATAATGATACATTGATTCCTTGATTTTTTAGCTCTAATTGTTTTTTGAAAACTTCTTCAATGACGAAGTCCGTCATTTGATGGATTAATTGGGTGGATTCAACCAATGGTATAAAGTCATTCGGCATGATTAATCCGTGCGCTTCATTTTTCCAGCGAATCAGGGCTTCAAAAATAGTGACCTCATTTTCGGATTTTACAACTGGTTGATAAACCATGAAAAGTTCTTTATTTACGATAGCTGCTGAAAATAGTGATAGTAAATCAAATTGATACTTCTCCTTCAAAATGGTTTTATCATAGGTAGTATATGGTATATTGTTTGCCTTGGCATATGTTGCAAGTTGATCTGAGTCTTTAAAAACCGAGAGATTCTTACACTGAGTAAGATTCATTGCACTTGCAATACCAATGGAGTAGTCTATGTAAACTTTTATGTTAGAAACAGATATTTCGTGATCAAAGTTGTCTATGATATTAAATTTAGCTTGTTTAGGATAAACAACCCAAAGTTTATCATTTTCAGCTTGAATTACACAATTGGGTTGAGGAATATCTGAGGTAAGTTTTTGGTAGAGTGCGAACAGGGTTTTATGATAAAAATCTAGTCCTAATACTTCTATTATGTGATTTTTGTTGTTAATAAGAATTGTCAAAACTGTACATTTTTCTGGGAAAGATTCTGGTTCAAGAGAGATTAGATAGTTAATGTTTGGAACATCTGTCTCAATATTATAGGCAAAGAGATGCTCATTTATTTTGTTGATTTTTCTGAGATAATTGGAAAAATATCCGCTTAATCCACCAATCGATAAGAAGATAATCATTCTGTAGAACCAATTGATAAATTCTTGTTGCTCATTTAATACTACATCAATTGGCATTAGCGGTCCTAGTAGAATACCGCCAATAAGCCCAACTAATAATCCACTTTTAAAACCGAAGAATATTCCAGCTAAAAGGATGGGAATATACATAGTGTGGGAATAAACATATTTGATACCACCAGTAAAATATACCACGGCGTAAATGCTAGGGACTGAAATCAAGATAAAAATAGCAATTGCTAGACGGTGATATCTCTTTAAGAATTGTTTCAATTTTATCATTTTTAAACTCCTTATCTACATTATACTTTCGGATTAATATATAGTACTGTAGTGAATAAATAATGTGAAATTTTTGTTATAATAAGTCAATATATTAAAAAAAAGAACTGATTTTTTAAGTAATCAGTTCTTTCATTATTAAGATTTAATTAAAAATTTATTCGGTCTAAAGATTAGATATATTAAAATAACTAGTGCAATTATTCCAAATACACTACCTACATTAAACACTCCTGTAAACATCATTCCTATTTGATAGATAATAAGCGATAATACATAAGCAAGGAGCGTTTGGTATCCCACTGCAAACCATGTCCATTTTCTACTTCCCATTTCTCTTCTAATTGTTCCTATAGCAGCAAAGCATGGTGCACAGATTAGGTTAAATACTAAGAATGAGTAAGATGATAAAGCTGTAAAGTCAACTGCTAGCAATGTCCAAATTTCAGCACCACTTTCACCGACTTCCGCGAAGCCATATAATACTCCAAAGGTTGAAACAACATTTTCTTTTGCGACTAATCCTGTGAAAGTTGCTACAGCAGCTTTCCAGTTACCCCATCCTAGCGGAGTGAAGACAACATCGATAAGTTTACCAATACTAGCGAGGATAGATTCTTCGGCATTCGAGGTCAAAGTGAATGACCAACTAAAATTAGATAAGAACCAAATTATTACCGCTGCTAAAAGGATGATTGTTCCAGCTTTTTTTATAAATGATTTTAATTTATGATAAACGGTGAATCCTAACCCTTTTACACTAGGGAGATGATAATCAGGTAGTTCCATGATAAATGGAGAAGCTTTACCAGCAAAACCTTTAAATTTCTTTAGGATAATACTTGAGATGATAATCATCAATATTCCTAATAGATAAGCAGATGGAGCTATTAACCATTGAATTGGAGAACCTCTGAATAAAGCTCCAGCTATTAGGGCGATGATTGGCAGTTTTGCACCACATGGCATAAAGGTTGTGGTCATGATCATAACTTTACGGTTATTCTCTTCTTCTATAGTTCTAGCAGCCATTACTCCTGGGACTGCACAACCAGTTGACATTAACATTGGGAAGAAGGCTTTTCCAGAAAGTCCAAAGCGTCTGAAGATTCTATCAAGTATAAATGCAATCCTTGCCATATAGCCGCTTTCTTCTAAAATTCCTAGTAATAAGAATAGAACAAACATTTGCGGTAAAAAGCCAAGCACGGCCCCAACACCACCGATTATACCTTCAACTATAACACCGATTAGCCATGGCCAAGCATTAATTGATTCAAGCCATCCAGTGACAAGACCAGGTAATCCATTATCACCGAAGATGGTGTCATTGACATAATCTGTTAATAACCCGCCAATAGTTGAAATCGATAAGTAATATACTAGAAAGATAATAAGAACAAATATTGGTAAAGCTAAGTATTTATTTGTTAATACTTTGTCAATCTTATGAGTTATTGACTGAGCCTTGATTTTGTTTTTAAAATATACTTTTTCAATAAAACGGTTAATATAATTATATCTCTCAGTTGTAAGAATGCTTTCTGAATCATCATCCATCTCTTTTTCATAAAGATTAATTAGATTAAAGATTTCATCTTTATCTTTTGAATCTAGTTTTATGTCTTCAAGTACCTTCTCGTCTTTTTCAAAGATTTTAAGAGCGTACCATCTAAGTCTTTCCTGCTCAACTTTTGGCTTTATCTTTTCACTGATAATCGAGACAATATTTTCGATTCTTTCTTTATACCAAACAACTGGTCGATATTTATAGCCTTTATTGACTAAATCAATTGATTTTGTGATTAACTCTTCTAAACCAACCGATTTAAGTGCAGTTATTTCTACTACTGGACAATTTAGTAATTTAGCTATTGATTCCGATTTAATAACATCTTTATTCTTCGCAATTACATCCATCATATTAATCGCTAATACGACCGGTACTCCAGTTTCAATTAATTGGAGGGTGAGATAGAGATTTCTTTCTAGGTTGGATCCATCGATAATATTGATAATGACATCAGGTTTTTCATTAAAGATATAATCTCTTGAGATTACTTCTTCTAAAGAATATGGTGAAAGAGAATAAATCCCTGGTAAATCAATGATGGTTATATCTTTATTGGTTCTAACTAGTCCTTCCTTCTTTTCAACTGTAACACCTGGCCAATTACCAATATGTTGGTTATTGCCTGTGAGGGAGTTGAAAAGTGTGGTTTTACCACTATTAGGATTTCCTACTAGTGCTATTTTTAATTTCATGAAATGCTTCCTCCAAGTATAAGTTAGCAATTGCTAACTGATAAAATAAATAATTTGCCAAAGAATTATTCTTCGGCAACTTCCTCTACAATAATGTTGAATGCATCTGCTTTTCGTAAAGTAAGTTCGATACCTTTGACCATGATTTCCATTGGATCTCCTAAGGGTGCTAGCTTTCTAACGTGAACTCTAGTTCCTGGGATAAGTCCCATATCCATAAGTCTTCTTTTTATTGGTCGTTCTCCGCTTACCTTTTGGATAATACAATCACTACCTATTTTTACTTTATCGAGTGTGTTCATATATGATACGTCTTTTTTTAAGAAAAAAGACTCTCCTTTTCTAGTAAATACTTGTAATCGATAATAATAGTTAGCGAATGCTAACTCGGTAGTAATTATAAACGATTTTTGTTATAAAAGTCAAGCAATTATAATGTTTTATGCATAAGTTATGTTATAATAATTTTATTAAGGATGTGATCTTTATGAAAATTCATGAGAGTGGCGAAAACTACTTAGAAGCTATCTTGATTATTAGAAAAAGACAATCTTTTGTAAGATCGATTGATATAGCAAAAGAAATGAACTTTTCTAAGGCTAGCGTTAGCCGAGCTGTGAATAAATTAAAAGAAAATGGCTTTTTAAATGTTGACGATTCAGGTCTTTTAGAACTAACAAAAAAGGGTGAAGATTTGGCAGTTTTAATCTATGAAAGACATCGATTTTTTACTGACTTTTTAGTTTATTTAGGTGTTGATAAAGACATAGCTGCGCAAGATGCTTGTAAGATTGAACATGTTTTAAGTAAAGAGTCTTTTGATGCAATGAAAAAGTACTTAACCAAGGTAAAAAAAGATAATTTATAGTTATTTATTTAATAAATAAGGCAAGCTCTCAGAGCTTGCCTTTTAAATTATGTCGCAGGTATGTTCTTTAGATGTGTCAATTATCACTGGAATGACAATTGGTTTTCTTTTAGTTGAGTTGTAAAGATAACGTTGAATTTGATATCTGAGGTTATCTTTATATTTTTGCCAGTCTATTGTTTTTTGTGAGAACTGCTTCTTTGTTTCTAATTGATAGATTATTTCGATTTCTTTAACTATATCTTCATTCTCTTTCATGTACATGAAACCTCTTGAGACAATTTCTGGAGAATTTAACATGGTTTTTTCTTTAGCGTTGATATTAGCAATTACTAATAAGAAGCCATCTTCTGCTAGTAATTCTCTTTCTTTTAAAACTTGATCGTTTAAATCGGTTTCGAAGGTTCCATCAACCATTATCGTTCCGTTCTCTACGATGTCATGGAAACGGTCTTTAGTTCCATTAGTGAAAGAAATTACTTCACCATTATCGAGAAGAAAGACATCTGTCTCATTATAACCATACTCCTTAGCAATGTTTGCTTGAGCAAGTAATTGGCGATATTCTCCGTTTACCGGAATAATGTATTTTGGTTTTAATAATGTATACATGAATTTAATATCTTCAGCTGAAGCATGAAATCTTGCAAAGTAATCTTTTGAAGCTTTGATTAGCTCTACATCTAATTTAGCAAGGATATCATAGGTTTTAGCAGCGATTTTTTCGGTTCCGATTAATGGTGGACAAAGCATCATGACCATATCTGATTCGATAAGTTTTACTAACCGGTCAAAACCTTTGGCCATTCTTTGAAGCATAAAGAACGGCTCATGCCTTTCACCGGTTACTAAGAATACAACATCATCAAGTTCATTGTTGTTATCGGCGTCGAGATATT
>JAVEQW010000110.1:0-3331 GCA_034007385.1 Candidatus Izemoplasmatales bacterium | reverse complement strand
ATGAAGCCCGCAAACGGCAACTTTTCATACCGCCAAACGTTATGGGCAAGTTTAAAAAAAACCGCGACAAAGACAGATAAACACTGGACAATTTGAATTGAAAACGTTTGAAATAACCCTATAAGAAATGTGGAGAGAGCGACCACTATAAAAACCAGGCGTGACCGAAAAGCCAACGAGTAGGAAAACAAAATTTAAATACTATGGAATATATTGGAGCTTTAGTTATCGGGATTATTATTTTTATTGCCATCTTTCTTTTACTGCGCGAGGTAAACATGTGGTACTGGAAAATAAATGAAAGAATTGCTTTAATGCAAGAACAAAATAACCTTCTTAGAAAACTGATTTCTGGTAGTGTTTCACAGGAAAGAGTTGAATCAGATACTATAATTGAGAAACCAATTGAGAAGCCAACAGCGGAAACCATTACTCATACAGCACCGAAAATAGTATCACAAAATAAAACAAATGAAAGTTCTTCATTGAAAGGCAGTTTTGAAAATATTCATCTCGAATTTTCCGATGGAATTAAAGGTAGCATTTTTCACAATCCAGCAAAGAATGAATATTATTTTAAAGACAAATCACAATGGAATGCAATTCTACACTATTATGACAATTTCGAAAACTGTGTCAATGCATTTCACTATTTTGAGACAACAAAACAAATACTGAAAGTTGGGTTTGCTGGTTCTTTTTCATAATAACTTCTGACAAATCATTATTCAATTTATTCAGTATCAATTCAGAAGAAATAAAACCTGCCCATAATAAATAGGAATATGAGCGGTCTGTAATGCCTGTCCCGCCTTCAGCGGGAACCCAGCGATTATTAGCTTACGCTGAGCTCGTCCTTCGTCCTCGGTTCCCGGTTGAACTACATTTCGGCAAGCTCAATGCAGCGCATTTCCACAAGCTCAATCTGTTACGGCAACTTGCCAAAATGAACCACAAACATGGCAATACGCTGGGTGTAGTTTTTTAATGTACTTTTACTCTGTCCACGCAATTCAACTTGTTGATCAAGTTTATGGACAACGTTTTCAAACTCAGGAACAAGCACAATGGCCTGCTTCCCGAAGGTTCGGGATTAAACCCGATTTCTTTCTCACATCAAGAATATTTAAGGTGAATAATTCTTGTATAACGGAAAGAATCGGGTATTTTTGATAAAGTTATCCGCGCATGCGGATTTAGTTCAATAAAGTGTATAAATCATTGGTCAATAGGTGGTTAAAGTGAAATTTGGAGCAATAATTAAAATTTACGGTAAACTAAAAATGAAGTGCTTCGAAATGCCCAACGCTTCATACACAGTCCGTTGGCAACAAGGCAAAGAAAACCAGGATATGCTAACTATCATTCAATTGAATACAGATTTAAAAATGAAAAATTTAAAATAGAGTTTTATCTATTTCAATCGTTTTTATTGCCTATATTTGCAAAATAATTACAAATACAGTTATTAATATGGTATTAGAAATTCGAATTAGTAATTTTTTCTCTATTAGGGACGAAATAGCTCTTGATTTTAGAGCTGCAAATATAAAATCAGCAAATGCAAGGGCACTCAATAATAATTTGTTTGATTTTAATAACACCCCTATTTTAAAAACGATAGCAATCTATGGTGCAAATGCTTCTGGTAAAAGTAATATTATCAAAGCTATTCGGTTTTGTAATGCTTTAGTATTTGAATCCCATCAACATAATGAAAATACTATTTACAACTTTCAGCCCTTTAAATTCAGTGGTTATAGTAGTAAGCCAAGTACTTATTTCATTCGATTTGTTAGCAAAGGCATTGAATATGAATATTCCTTTTCATTAACACGTCAAAAGATTATTTCTGAAAGTTTATATTTCTATCCCAAAGGCAGAATAAAAGAAATTTTTACGCGCGATGAGCGTTTGGGAAAAACAAAAAAAGAGAAATATAGCTTTGGAGACCAAATAAAACGTCCTTTGGATGTGGCTGAAAACACCTCTGAAAAAACTTTATATATTTCCCGTGCCAGTCAAATGGACAGAGAAATTGGGAAAGAAATTTTTAATTATTTTCATAGTCAGTTTATTTTAAACTATGTTGGATTTGGAGCTTCAGCGATTGAAACTCTTTCGAATCAAAATAAACAACAACTGATTGATGCTATCAAAATAGCAGACAGTGATATTGTTGATGTCAAAATTAAAATATTAAAAAAAGCAGGGAAGCATTATAAAGCTGATGCTCAAACCATGACCCTAACTGTTGAAGATGTTGTTCAAGATTATTTACAAATAAGAACTTTTCATAAAGCTTCTCCATCAACAGCTTTTGATTTTCTTACAGAAGAATCGCAAGGTACAATCAAGTTATTTTTCATAATGTTGACTATACTTGATGTAGTAAAACATAATAAAGTATTATTAATTGATGAAATAGAAGATAGTTTACACCCAAAAATAATTGAATATCTGTTTAATATATTTAGAGCAAGTGAGAAAGCACAGTTATTATGTACAACCCATAACACTCGCTTTTTAAATTTAAAGAATGTAAGAAAAGACCAAATATTTTTTGCAAATAAAAATCAAGATGGTTCAACCGATTTATATTCGCTTTACGATTATAGTGATTTTCGAGATACAATGGATTTAGAAAAAGCATATTTGCAAGGTCGTTTTGATGCAATTCCATTTATGAATGATTCGAGTGAAAAAATTAAATCATTGTTCGATGGTAAGTAAAAGAAGTGCATCAAAAAGGAAAAAGATAAATCCTCATTTTTGGGTTTTTTGTGAAGGGAAACAGAAGAAGCATATGTTTGTTTTCTGCGTTCAAAATATAGAATTCCCATTGAAATTGCGCCTAAAATTGTTGGGAATAAAATAACACAACGAATAATTCAGAATAGCAAGCAAGGCAAACCCACTCATGACAAAGACAAGGATTTTTTGATTTATGATGCGGATGTGCCACAAGTTTTAGAGAAACTTAAATCTATAAAATCTGCTGTATTGATAGTATCAAACCCGTCTATTGAGTTGTGGTTTTTACTTCACTATAAAAATCAGACAGCAAACATTACAACGGAAAAATGCATTCGACAATTGAGCAATAGAAACAAAAATAAATATAAGAAAGGAGTTATTGATTCTCAACTTGAAATTAAATTATCTGGGATTTGCGCAAAAGCATGTGAACGGGCAAAAGAATTAACTCTCTTCAATAATCCATCTTCCAATATGAATGTTTTTATAGAAGAACTTGAAAATGTGAAGAGACAATTCAGTAAAGTGTAAATATTTGAAAAGCAAAATAATAAATAATCGTTCATAAATTATT
>JAVEQW010000109.1:0-3333 GCA_034007385.1 Candidatus Izemoplasmatales bacterium | reverse complement strand
TCCGGATTGTGAAGCAAAGCATTTGGAAGGATTAATCCATTTTGCTTCAAGAGAAGCATATAATATCGATGGATTAGGTGAAGCAATTCTTACGGAATTTTATAACGATGGATATATAAGAAATATTACGGATATTTTCAAGTTAGGAAACCATCGCATGGAATTGATTAAAAAGGAAGGTTTCGGCGAAAAGAGCATCGAAAACTTGTTAAACGCTATTGAAGTATCTAAGAATAATAATCTCGATAAACTGTTGTTTGGATTAGGAATCAGACATGTAGGCGCTAAAACAGCTAAAGTTTTAGCGCAAAATCATCAAAATCTCTTCGATTACTTCAATTTGTCTATTGAAGAGTTAGGCAGTATTAAAGATATTGGAGAAGCCACATCAAAATCAGTCTATCAATATTTCCATAAACAAGAAAACATTGATATGATATATGAGTTAAAGGATTTAGGTGTTAATACCAATTATGAAGATGATAGAGTTTTTACCGATAGCGTATTCAGAGACAAAACTTTTGTCATAACTGGAACATTGGAAGGATATTCTAGAAATGAAGCTAAATCGATTATTGAGAAGATGGGCGGAAATGTAAGTTCGAGTGTATCTAATAAGACAGATTTTGTTCTTGTTGGAGATAGTCCTGGCTCAAAATATGATAAGGCTGTTAGTTTAGGAGTAAAAGTTATCAATGAATCGGAATTCGTTGATATGATTAAGAATGGGTGATAATTTGAGTGATTATATTACTATAAAAGGGGCAAGAGAAAATAATTTAAAATCTATTGACCTTGAGTTTAAGAAAAATCAATTAATTGTTATGACAGGTCTTTCCGGTTCAGGAAAGACCAGTTTGGCATTTGATACAATATATGAAGAAGGAAGAAGAAGATATGTAGAATCTTTGAGTTCTTACGCAAGACAGTTTCTTGGAAATATGGAAAAACCAGATGTTGATGTTATTGAAGGTTTATCTCCAGCAATATCAATCGATCAAAAAACAACATCCAACAATCCGAGATCTACTGTTGGTACTGTTACGGAAATTTATGACTATGTAAGATTGCTTTATGCAAGGATTGGGAGAGTATATTGTCCTACTCATAGAATAGAAATAAAATCTCAGACAATACAAGAAATGACTAACAGAGTATTGGAACATGATGGCCAAAAGCTTATTATTTTGGCCCCGATCGTTAGAGGAAAGAAAGGTTCTCACAAAAATATAATTGATAATCTTAGAAAAGATGGATACACAAGAGTACGTATAAATCATCAAGAACATGAGCTGGATGAAGATATAAAATTAGAGAAAAATATTAGGTATGACATTGATGTTGTAATTGATAGAATCATTATAAAAGAAAGTGCAACTTCAAGATTATACGACTCTTTGGAAGTTGCATCTAAACTTGGAGAAGGTCATGTAAAGGTTTTAATCAATGGAGAAGAACAATTGTTTAGCGAACATTTTGCTTGTCCGATTTGTGGTTTTACTGTGCCTGAGTTAGAACCTCGATTATTCTCTTTTAACGCACCTTATGGGGCATGTGAAACATGTGCAGGATTAGGATTTAAAAGAAAAATCGATCCGAATATCTTACTGCCTGATCAAGAACTTAGTTTGCGAGAAAATGTATTTAGAAAATATGCAAATATGGATTCGCTATATTATCAGCAAATCGAACAAACGGCAATTGCTATGGATATTCCTTTGGATAAACCATTTAGAGATTTGACTGAAAAGCAAAAGAACATCATTTTATATGGAACTAATGAACCAATCAATTTTCGTTATGTTTCCAGAACCGGAAACATGTACCATAATGCTAAAAGACCTTTTGAAGGTGTGGTTACAAGCTTAGAGCGTAGATATTTAAGTTCTACATCGAAAGCTGTTAGAAACTGGATTGAGTCTATGATGAATGATATTCCATGTGATTCTTGTCATGGTAAGAAATTGAATCAAGAAGCTTTATCAGTGTATATTGATGGTTTAAATATAAATGAAGTATCAGAGTTAAGTATTTTGCATTTGGTAGAGTTTTTAAATAACATCAATCTAACAGATAAAGAATTTGAGATAGCAAGACCAATTATCAAAGAAATCAAAGCTAGATTAGGATTCTTAATCAATGTCGGACTTGATTATCTATCACTTTCAAGACTTGCCGGTACTTTATCTGGCGGCGAAGCACAAAGAATAAGGTTAGCTACTCAAATCGGTTCTAGATTAACCGGTGTTTTATATGTTCTTGATGAACCATCGATAGGACTTCATCAAAGAGATAACCGAAGGTTGATTAATACCTTGAAAGACATGCGAGATTTAGGAAATACTATGATTGTTGTTGAACATGATCATGAGATGATTTTGGATAGTGATTTGGTTGTCGATATCGGACCTGGTGCTGGCGACCATGGTGGAGAAGTGGTATTTGTCGGAACACCTGAGGAACTATTGAAGGATCAAACTTCAATTACAGCCAAATATCTTAGAGGAGAATACAAAATCCCTATCCCTAAGAAGAGAAGAGAGCATAAAAACGGTTATTTGCATGTGGAAAAAGCATCTCAAAACAATTTGAAAAATGTTTCGGTTGATTTCCCTATAGGATGTTTTACTGTAGTAACTGGAGTTTCCGGTTCAGGTAAATCATCCTTGGTGAATGATGTTTTATACACTAATTTAGCGAATTTGATTACTAAACGTAATGAAACTGCTGGAAAAGTTGAAAAGATTGAAAATTATCAGATCTTTGATAAGATTATTGATATAGACCAGTCTGCTATTGGTAGAACTCCTAGATCGAATCCAGCTACTTATACTGGAGTCTTTGATCATATTCGAGATTTGTTTGCGAGAACAAAAGAAGCGAAGTTAAGAGGCTATGATAAAGGAAGATTTTCCTTTAATGTTAAAGGCGGTAGATGTGAACATTGTCAAGGCGATGGAGTTATTAAAATAGAGATGCATTTTATGCCTGACTTATATGTAGAATGTGAAGAATGTCATGGTAAAAGATATAACAAAGAAACACTTCAAGTAAAATATAAAGGCAAGACTATTGCTGACGTATTAGAGATGAGAGTCGAAGAAAGTTTGAATTTTTTTGAAAATCTTCCTAAAATTTACAATCGTTTAAAAACTATCAATGATGTTGGTTTAGGATATATAAAATTAGGTCAATCTTCCACAACGCTGTCTGGTGGAGAAGCTCAAAGAGTTAAGTTAGCTAGTGAGTTATATAAAAAGATATCAAATCATTCAATATATATACTAGATGAGCCAACTACTGGCTTACATACTCATGATATTAAGAAGTTGA
>JAVEQW010000025.1:0-15598 GCA_034007385.1 Candidatus Izemoplasmatales bacterium | reverse complement strand
TTTATTTGGTTCCGAACAATCTGTCTCCACAATCCCCTAAACCAGGGACGATATAACCGATTTTATTCAAACCTTGGTCGATTGAAACCATATAGATATCAACATCCGGATGACTTTTCTGTAGAGCTTCAATGCCCTCAGGACACCCAACTATACCAACATAACGAATATCTTTAGCGCCTGCTTTTTTCACTCTGTCGATTGCAGCTATAACAGATCCGCCAGTCGCAAGCATCGGATCAACGACCAATACCGTTGCGTCGACAATTTCCTTGGGAAACTTGGCGTAATATTCATGTGGAGTAAGAGTTTCTTCATCGCGATAAAGGCCGATATGTCCGACTTTGGCAGTTGGAATCACTTTTTGAATTCCATCTACCATTCCTAAACCAGCTCTTAAGATAGGGACGATAACAACGTCTTTGGCAAGAATTTTGGCCTTCGTTTTTGCGATAGGCGTCTCTATTTCGACTTCCTTTGTCAGCAAATCTCTGGTAACTTCATAGGTGACCAAAGTGCCAATTTCATTGACATTTTCTCTGAAAGTTTTGGTATCAGTCGCTTTATCGCGAATTATAGACATCTTATGTTGGATTAAGGGATGATCAAATACAACTACTTTACTCATTTTCTTCCTCATACTTTCCGATTTTTTCAACTCTTGATACATGTCTTTCTTCTTCAGAACACTTTGTTGCCATATAAATTCTCAAGAATTCCAACACCTCTTCTATTGTATTAACTCTTGACCCAAAGGTAATGACATTAGCATGATTATGCGTCTTTGATGATTCTGCAGTAAACTTGTTTGAAACAACGGCTGCCCTAACGCCTCTAACTTTATTAGCGGCTATGCTCATTCCAATACCTGTTCCACATACTAAAACCCCAAAGTCTACTTTGCCCATACTGACAGCTTTAGCGACTAAAACTGCATAATCAGGATAGTCTGTAGCTTCTTTGGAATCAGTACCAAAATCAACGATTTCATAATTTTGTTCAATAAGATATTTAGCTATCTCTTGTTTGTAATCGAATCCAGCGTGATCTGCACCAATAGCAATTTTCAAATTCATCACTCCTTTTATCGTTTATATCATTACAATTATAGCAAAAATATAGTTCAAATACAATTATAATCTTTACAAGATTATTTATTAAATAAACCCATTAAAACAAATCAAGAATTTCTAAAGGATGATTAACTATGACATTTGCGCCAGCATTCCTTAACTCAGTTTCTTTTCTAAAGCCCCACAAGACTCCAACGCTAAAGAATCCAGAATTTTTCGCCGTTAACATATCAGTCTCAGTATCTCCAACATATAGTACTTCATCAATTTTTATTTTAAGATTCTTAACTAAATCTAAAGCACTATTGGCATCAGGTTTCGGTAAAAATTCTTCTTTCTTTCCATATACTAAATCGAAAGTTCCTTTATCAAAATAATAATCGATTACTGCGACAGTTTGGATGTGTGGTTTATTGGATAAGACATTCACTGATATCTGTTTATCTTTTAAAATCCTTATTAATTCACTGATGCCATCATATATCCTTGTATTAATAATTGATTGTTCTTTATATATCTCATAATAATCTTTTTTTAATTCAGAAAAAGCTTTCTCGTTAATGTTTCCTGCTTTTATGACTTGTTTAATTAAATTATCCACGCCTTTCCCAACAAAGTATTTATACTCTTCAGTTGAAAACTGAGGGTAATCATATTTTGCTAGAGCTTTGTTCATTGTGATTTTAATGTCTTCAATAGTATCTAGAAGCGTTCCATCCAAATCAAAAATAACAGCTTTAAATTTCATAAGTAATCCTCCAAGTTCATCTGTTTCAAATAGCATTCCTTTACTGGTTTATAAGTTCTTCTATGTAACGGACAAGGCCCTAACTCGAATAATTTATCCAAATGGAGTTTAGTTGGGTAACCCTTATGCTTCTCAAACCCATAACCAGGGTAAATTCTAGCTAGCTTATCCATAATTTCATCTCTTTTTACTTTAGCGATTATTGATGCCGCAGCAATCGATGCCGATAGACTATCGCCTTTAATAATAGCTTGGAACGGAATATCTTGTTCAAATAAAGGCATCGCATCACTCAGGATATAATCTGGCTTTACCTTCAAATAACTTAAAGCTTTTAACATGGCTAATTTTGATGCTTGATAGATGTTTATTTGATCAATGATATTCGCATCTACATATCCATAAGAATAAAAAAGAGCTTTCTCTTCAATCTCTTTCGCAAGAAGTACTCTTTTCTTCTCTGTTAATTGTTTACTGTCATTCAATCCATTTATCGGTTTGTTTGGATCTAATATCACAGCAGCAGCCAAAACGCCGGCAGCCAAAGATCCTCTTCCAACCTCATCAACTCCGGCGATATATTTAAAGCCTTTACTATATAATTCTGTTTCAAACTTCAGCAAATTCTTCAGTTCTTTCAAAGCTTAATCTTCCTAACTGTCCATTTCTAAGATCGTTCAAAAATAGGCTATAGACTCTTTCATAGTCTACTTCTCCACCACTTATCAAGCAACCTCTTCTCTTACCAATAGCATCTAAAATATCTATCTTGGTTTCTAACTCGTCTAATTTAATTCCATATCTTTTCTCAAGATTTTTAGGATAATATTTTGATAGGTATTCAATTCCGAATAATGTTACATCATCAAGCGGTAATAAACTATCTTTAATTGAGCCTAATAAAGCCAGTTTCATTCCTGTAAGTTCATCATCAAATTTTGGCCATAAAACTCCAGGGTTATCATATACTCGTAAATTATCACCCGCGCTCAAGAAACTCTGCATTTTTGTTACTCCCGGCTTGTTGCCAGTTTTAACTTTGTTCTTTTGTGCTAAGTTGTTAATGAACTGTGATTTTCCTACATTCGGTATACCTAAAACCATTGCATTGAAAGGTCTTTGTTTCATGCCTTTTGCTTCCTCTTTTTCAATTAATGGCTTTAATATATCTTTTGTTTTTAAATAGATTAAATTTTGCAAATTGTCATTCAAAGAGTTTACGGGAATCGTTGATATCCCCATAGATTGATAATATTTAACCCATTCTTCAGTTATTTTAGGATCAGCTAAATCAACTTTATTCAGCATGATTAATTTTGGCTTATCTTTAATTATTTTATTTAACATTGGATTTGATGAAGAAACGGGAATTCTAGCGTCCACAAGTTCAAAAACAATGTCAATTACTTTTAGTTTTTCTTCAATTTGTCTCCTAGCTTTTGCCATATGGCCAGGGAACCATTGGATTTGTTTCATACTTACCACTTCCTATTTTTTACTCACAATTACCATTAGTCAAATTATATATAACTTCGCCAAGGATATTTTCTTGGGGAATAAGATTGATGACTCTTGAATCTAGAGAATGTTCACGGTTGTCACCTAAGATATAATAATAACCCTCAGGTATTATACCATCATATTCTTGAAATCCAGCCGGTAAATATGTTTCAATTAAAACATTATTTATGTAGACTCCAGTTTCATCAACTAGTAGTTCATCGCCAGGCAAACCCACTATTTTTTTAATAATGAAATGATTATCCCATTTTACTATGATGATATCTTCTTCTACAAAGTTATCATTATAATAGATGATTACAGTATCTTTGTCGCAAAAAGTTGGTACCATAGACTCCCCATCTACCTGAGCCAAAGAAAAGAAAAACCCATTAACAACAATCGCCACAAACAAGAAGATAGGCACAATATTAAAGATATCGGCCGCATTGATAACCTTCTTATAAGAGCTTGGGTTTGAATTGTAGACTTTTTTGAAAGTCACTATTAATAGAATTATGAAAATGATTACCGAGATTAGAATGATTGTATAGAAAAAGAATGAAAAAATATCTGTTATTAAAGAATTAGGAATCATTTCATCGTTTTTAGAAAGATTAAACATGAAAAGTTGATTTTTCTGCAAATAGATAAAAAGCGCTATATCAACAATCAAAAACATGAAAAAACTGATGAGTAAAGACTTCGATTTCTTCATCAGTTTTTTTTGTTGTTCCAATTCATTAAGGTCTTCAAAATCCATTAATAATCCAACCCTTCAAATATTTTGCTGAGTTCTTGATATTCAACCAAAACTGTTCTTGGCTTAGTTCCAACATTCTCTGAAACTACTCCAAATTTTTCTAATGAATTAACAATTTGAGTCGCTCTATTAAAGCCTATACCAAATACTTGAGTTATTTTATTTAAAGAACATTTGCCTTCTTCAACGACATAAGTCGCAACTTCTTTGAATAATTCATCAATCTGATCAAAACTTTCCATGCTACTCATTTGTACAACTAAAGCTTCATGAGTAAATAAATATTCAGGCTCTCTTTGTTCTTTGATATATTCAGTTATTGACTCGATCTCTTCTGGTGACAGATAGGCTCCTTGGAGTCTTCTAGCCATTCCATTTTCAGAGAATAACATATCCCCTTTACCTAATAATTTTTCTGCCCCAGTCATATCCAAGACAACAGATGAATCCGTTGACGATGGAACTCTAAAAGCAAATCTTGTAGGTATGTTTGCTTTGATCGAACCTTTTAATATGTCTGCAGACGGTCTTTGTGTAGCGAGCAATACATGGATACCAACTGCCCTTGATTTTTGTGTTAATTTCAAGATGCTTTCTTCAATTTCGGCTCCACCACTAAGCAGTAAGTCAGATGCTTCTTCAATAATGACGACAATTCTTGGCATCTTTATAAAATTAGGAGCGTCGCTTCTTCTTGAATAATAATCTACGACATTGACCGCTTTAAAACGCTTGAGGATGTCATAACGGTTTTCCATTTCCTTAACCATCCATTTTAAAGCCTCATTAGCAACATTTGTTTCATCGATAATTGGAGTTACTAGATGCGGTAAATCCGCAAACTGTTGTAAATCAACCTTTTTAGGGTCGATTAACATTAATTTAACTTCATCAGGTTTGTTTCTGGCGATTAAAGAAACGATGATTGACGCTATACAAACTGATTTACCTGATTGAGTAGATCCTGCAACCAATCCATGTGGCATCGATTCTATAGAAGTATAAACAGGTAATGCGTCAATATCTAGACCAATAGCCAAAAGTAATGGGTCACTTGATTTAACAAATTTAGGATTATCAATTACGTCTCCAAAGAAAACTGATTCTCTAACTCTGTTTGGAACTTCAATCCCGACGGTATTCTTGCCTGGAATCGGTGCTTCAATTCTTATCGAAAATGCAGAAAGACTCATTTGGATATTATCAGATATTGATGTAATTTTCTTGGTTGGAACTCCAGAAGCCAATGATACTTCATATCTGGTTACAGTTGGCCCCATAGTATAATTTGTGACTGTTCCTTCGATACCAAAAGATAACATCGTTTCATTGATGACATCAATATTTTCTTTTACCCATGAAGGTTCTACATCGGTTCTATTTTCATTTTTCTTAAACAAACTTATTGGTGGCAAAACATATTCCTTTAAAACTCTATGTTCGTTTTCAAAAGTTGGAGCTACATGTGGTTTACTTTGCGGTTCTTTGTCTGGTTGATATTCTTCATAAACAAAATCATCCGCAAAGCCGATTTCAGGTTCTTCAATAATTACTTCATCATTCTTGAAAATGATATCATCAGCTGATTCTTCTTCAACAGGATAATTTATATTATCGACTTCATCAGTATTTTCACTACCTAATAAATCATTTAGAACTTCATCGTCTGAGTTTAGATTAGGTTCTTTTTCAGTAGTCGCAGCTTTTTCAAAAAACTCATCAACCGGAACAGTTTCAATTGTTCTATGTTCATTGATAAT
This sequence comes from Candidatus Izemoplasmatales bacterium, assembly GCA_034007385.1. Taxonomy (GTDB): domain Bacteria; phylum Bacillota_I; class Bacilli_A; order Izemoplasmatales; family Hujiaoplasmataceae; genus UBA2289. Next base: position 9,754 of record JAVEQW010000025.1, on the reverse strand, counting down.
TTCTTCTGAGGATTCTTTAGGTTGTTGAGGCCTTTTTGAATGCAAATCATCAGGGGTTAACCCTTCTTCAGTAAAAGCTTTCTTGTGTGTTGTATTATCGATACTAACAAACTCATAATAAGAACTACCAAAACGTTTCTGCGCTTCTTCTTTAGTCAAACGTTTTTGCTTTCTAAAAATATCATATTTTTTATCGATATCTCCTGATCCTGTTCGATCGTTCGGAATATGTACTTCATGCTTATTCTCAATACCGTATGGAGATATAAATGTGTTGCTCATATTTTTCTTGTCTTCAATAGTTCTAATTTCCGGGATGAAAAATGGACGATTGTCCTTGGTTCTTGATGTTTTAGGAATGATTCTTTCTGGTTTGGTTTTTTTGCTGAACCACATATTATTCCTCCTCTTCTTCAAGTAACTCTTCGAAGACTTTTTCTGCTTCTATTTCTTCATCTTCGTTGTGCTTAAACAGGCTCTTGCTGTAGACGTTGTTTGTTTCTTCTCCGACTATTGCAATTATAAACTTGCAAATTTCTTTAGTCACTAAAACTGTCGAAGGTTTAATCGCTAAACGTCTAAACCAATAGATTGGATTGGCATAGTTTAAAACCGCTTTTCCTACAGTTAATATCTTGGAAATTTTTAGTTTCCGATTAAGTTTCATTAACTTAGAGTTATCAATAGCTTTCTTCTTATTCAGGATATCAATGATGGTAGAAATTTTGTAACTCTTGAAGTGCTTTAAGATTTTACCATTAACTAATTTTTCAACTCTTTTGGTAATATAATAATTCAACTCTAGAAGTTCTTCAATCGATATCTCATACATAGGGTATCTTGCTTTAGGATAATAATATTTCGCAATTTCTTCAGCTAACTCATAACTTAATTCTAAAGCTACTCTAAAGTACGCATTATCAGTTAACTTAACCGTTTCTATGAGTTGCGCTTGTTTGGTCTCAATCATTTTAAGAATTTCTTGCTTTTCGATCATTATCGGCAATGCCGTCAATCTTTTTCTTTGTTTTCTTCTCGAGTGACTAGTCATTAAAAATGTAATGAACAATCCCAATAAAACAAATCCAGTCAAAACACCTAACAAGAAATTTGTGACGTCCCCAAAGGAGATGGCAAAAATAGATGAAATTATATGTTCAAAAAAGGTAATTTTTAACATCGATTTTCTCTCCTTTATTAAATAAATTATATCTTAAATTACAATAATAATCAATGTATATAATCATTTGCATAAATATAGTTGGTATGAGATAATTAAACTGTAATGACTGACAATTTAAGGAGAAAACTTAAAAATGAGTAAATATTTAATCGCTCTTGATTTAGATGGAACCATTCTCTACGATTTTGACTCTCTATCTGAAACACTTTGTGATTTTATGAAAGAAGTTCAGAAGCAAGGTCATAAAATCGTTATTGCGACCGGAAGGCCTTATAGAAGTTCAAAATTTGTTTATGATCGCTTTGATTTAGATACTCCGATAATTAATTATAACGGCGGTCTAATCACACACCCCAAAAACCCTGATTTTAATAGAGTTAATTATACAGTTGACAAAAATATAATTATCGACATTTGCGACAATAACCATGATCATATAAGAAATGCTTTTTGCGAAGTTAGAGATGCAATCTATGTTGAGTGGGAAGAAAAAGAAATCGAACCGCTCCTACACGTCAAAGGAGCCACAAAAATTCTATATGGCGAATTTAAAGACATATTGGATAAAGACCCTAATGGAGCAATTATCATCGGTAAACAGGGAAGAGGAAAATTAATAAAAGAATATATTGATAAAACTTATTCCAATAGTGTTTTGTCGAGAATCTGGGACTTATCAGGTGAATACGATTCAATTATAGAAGTATTCACACCTGAGTCAAACAAAGGTAAAGCATTAGCTTATGTGGCTGATTATCTTGGAATTGACCAATTACATACAATCGCTATCGGCGACGGACATAATGATATTGAAATGTTAGAATATGCTTCTTTAGGAGTTGCTGTTAGAAACGCTCATCCCGAATTAATAAAGGTAGCTGATTTGATTTTAGATTATACTTCTAAAGATGGAGCGGTATATCGTTTTCTCTCAGATTTCTTAACCATAAAAAAACAATAAAGGCTAATTTTAGCCTTTATTTTCTTTATTTTTTATTTTTTCTTCTTTCAGCTCGACTTTGTTTTGGTTGAAAGTTTCCTGTAGCCATATTACTTGTCATGTTTTCCATATTTCCCGGATTCATGCCAGCCATTCGACGCATAAGTTTAGATTGTTTTTCTAACATTGATATCAAACGGTTAACTTCGGTTGAAGATCTACCGGAACCTCTAGCAACTCTATTTCTTCTTGAAGAAGAGCGATTAAGCAAATCAGGATCTTTTCTTTCTTCTTTAGTCATGGAGGAGATAATAGCTTCAATATAGACTAACTGTTTATCGTCTACTTTATCCATATCAGCCAATTGGCCCATTCCAGGAAGCATTTTTAAAATTCCCGAGAATTTTCCCATACGTTTAATCATTTTCATTTGTTTCAACAAATCATTATAATTGAAATTGCCGCTCATCATTTTTTCCATCATGTTCATGGCTTCTGTTTCGTCAATTTCTTCTGTTGCTTTTTCAATCAAACTTAATACGTCACCCATACCAAGAATTCTTGAAGCCATTCTTTCAGGATGGAATACTTCGATTTCCTGAAGTTTTTCACCGGTTCCAGCAAACTTAATTGGAACTCCTGTAACTTTTCTGATCGATAGTGCCGCTCCACCTCTTGTATCACCGTCTAATTTGGTTAGAATACATCCGGTAATGTCTAGAGCTTCATTAAAAGTTTGAGCAACATTTACTGCATCTTGACCGGTCATAGCGTCGACTGTCAATAAGATTTCTTGAGGTTTGGTTAATTTAGCGATGGTTTTGATTTCATCCATCATTTGATTATCAATATGTAAACGACCGGCAGTATCGATTATAACTAAGTCATGCTCGTTCTTTTTAGCAAAATCCAAAGCTTCTTTTACGATTTTTGTAGGATCGGTTTTGCCCATTTCAAAAACTGGAATGTCCAATTGCTTACCTACTGTTTGTAATTGCTCAATTGCCGCTGGTCGATAAATATCCGCAGCTACCAATAAAGGTTTTTTATTGTTGTTTTTTCTAATTAGGTTAGCCAATTTTCCTGCTGTGGTAGTTTTACCAGCACCTTGAAGACCAACCATTAAAATGATTGAAAAATCATCAGCTAAATTCAGTTCACTAGCTTCTGAACCCATTAATTTAGTTAACTCATCATTTACAATCTTGACGACTTGTTGATCAGGATTTAATCCTTTAAGAATTTTTTCTCCCATCGCCAACGTTTTTACTTCTTCAGTAAATTCTTTGACAACTTTATAATTAACGTCAGCTTCTAATAAAGAAAGTCTGACCTCTCTCATCATCTCATCGATATCGTTTTCTGTTAATCTTGCTTTTCCCGTTAGTCTTCTCAATGCCATCTGAAAGCGGCTTGTCAAATTCTCAAAAGCCATATTAAATCACCTTTTCTACTTTTTTAATTAATGTTTTGACTTTGGAAGATAATTTATCTTCTTCTTTTTTTAGTTCTTCAAACAAATCAGTAATACTTTTATTTTTCTCCAAAACTTTTAACTTGTCTTCTAGTTCTTCCAAATTCTTGATTATATTCTTAATTTGCACATGTACTGCGTTTCTGCTGATACCATAAATTTCAGAGATTTCTGCTAAAGAATAATCTCTCAAAAAATAATAATCGTAATATTCTTTTTGTTTCTTTGTTAATAACTCTTGATAGATATCAAACAGTCTATTTAATCTAATTGTTTCTTCTACGTCATATCCCATATCATTCACCTACTCAAAGAAGTCTGAAAATAAGCCATAGATATAATCTTCTATGTCGAAGTACTCTAAATCGGTAAGTTTTTCACCTAAACCAACAAAACTGATTGGAATTCCCAACTTATTTCTGATTGCCAAAACAATTCCGCCTTTGGCAGTTCCATCTAATTTAGTAAGTATAATACCTGTGATATCTGTAACTTCAGAAAATATTTGTGCTTGAGATAAACCGTTTTGACCTGTTGTAGCGTCTATTACTAAATAAGTTTCAAAACTTTGATTATTGGTTTCTCTTTTGATTATCCGATTTATCTTTTCAAGTTCCATCATTAAATTTTTCTTGTTTTGTAGTCTACCGGCAGTGTCTATCAATAAAACGTCAACGTTCTTCTGCTTAGCTTGCTTTATCGCGTCAAAGATTACGCTTGAAGGATCGCTTCCTGCATCTTTAGCTACCACTTCTACACCGACTCTTTCGCCGAAAACTTTTAGTTGATTAATAGCTCCAGCCCTAAAGGTATCGCCTGCAGCCATCATAACCGATTTGCCTTCGTTTTTGATTCTATATGCGAGTTTCCCGATTGAAGTTGTTTTTCCAGTTCCATTTACACCCACAAACAAAATAACCGTTAAGCCGTCTTTGTTATACTTGATATTAGTATTGACCACTTCATTTTTTAGGTATAACTCAAACATTTGATCGACGATAATATTCTCTAGATCCAATGGTTTTTCGATCTTGTTATTTTTAACGGTTTTTCTTATATTTTCCACAAATTCGATAACTGTATCAACGCCAATATCAGCCATGATGAATATTTCTTCCAATTTAGAAAAAAGATCTTCATCGATTTTCTTTGATTTTTCTAAAATATCTTTTAAAGAAGACAAAGATTGATTTCTTGTCTTCATCATTCCAATTTTGAATTTTTCAGCTTTTTGTCTCTTCTCTTTACTGCTAAATAGTTTAGAAAACAAACCCATAGTTTCACCACCTAAAAAATCTATATGTATTATATCATAGATTTGGTATTTTACTAAATAATTAACTAAAAATTCGCCCCAGATAACTGAGACGAATTTAGGAAGGGTAAGTGTTTATATAACACTTTAGGGAAATTAACTACTTGAAGTAGTTGTACCCTTATAATATCATAAAAATATTACCATAACAAATGATGTTTTTGTGAAGATTTAATTAACTAATGTTTATGATCACACTCTCTACCGTCAATGCAGAAAACCTCATCTTTGTCGTTCTTTACGACGACATTTTTGCATCCTGCACAATTTTCATCAACGATTTTTAAAGGTGATATATACTTACACTTAGGAAATCTTGAACAAGCCAAGAACTTATTTCCTTTGTTCTTGCCTTTTTTAGCTTCTCTAACCACTAGAGTCCCTTCTTTACATTCAGGACAGGTGACATCGGTATCTATCGGTTCAGATTTGTCTTTCTCTTGAGGTTTAATATATTTACATGTAGGATAATCGGAACAAGCTTCAAATTCACCATATTTTCCGCTGCGCCAAACCATTGGTTTACCGCACAGAGGACAGTCTTCACCAGTTTCTTTTGGTTTAAGTTTGATCATATGTTTTTGAGCATTCTCTACTAAAGGCATGAAATAATTATAAAAGTCTTTAAGTACTTTTAACTGATTCAGTTTACCATTAGCGATATCATCCAAGAATTCTTCCATTTCCTTTGAGTAATTAACACTGATAAAATCCGAGAAAAATTCATCTAATTGCTCTGTGGTTAAAATCCCTTGTTCGGTTGGGATAAGTTTTGTCCGATTCTCTACTTTTATATATCCTCTATCCTGCAAAGTTGTCAGAGTATTTGCATAAGTAGACGGTCTACCTATCCCTAGTTCTTCCATATCCTTGATTAATTTAGCTTCTGTATAACTTGTAGGAGGATTTGTAAATAATTGTTTTTCATAAACTTCATCAGCTTTAACTTCTTCTTTCTCTTTAAAACGTGATAGATCTGAAGTTTTATCTTTTGTTTCATCCTCATAGTCTCTAGTTAATTTTAAATAGCCATCAAATATTGGCTTTGAGCTTGAAGCTTTAAATTGATTTTTGTTGTTTTCAAAAATCACAGTAGTAACTTCGTTTGTTGCTGGGCTCATCAATGAGCCGAGTGCTTTATCATAAATCAATTTATATATTTTATATTCTTGTGGTTTCAGTTTGTTTTTCAAAGATTCTGGAGTTCTTTTTAGACTTGTAGGTCTAATCGCTTCATGTGCATCCTGGGCATTATCAGCATTTTTCGGTTTTCGGTAATATCCTAAATATTTAGACCCGAAAGTATCCTTAATGAAATGTCTGGTTTCGTCAATAAAAACCTCTGATAATCTGGTTGAATCTGTTCTCATGTAAGTAATAAGCCCAACTGTTTCTCCGTCAATATCCATACCTTCATATAACTTTTGAGCAATAGCCATAGTATGCTTTGAAGACATTTTGTATTTTGCGGATGCTGCTTGATAAAGTGCTGAAGTTGTCAATGCTGGTCTTGGATAAGATTTGCTTTCTTTTACTTCTACACTATCTATTTTAAAAAGTTCCTTCAATCCTTTTAGAATCTTTTCTGCTTCATCCTTATTCTTAATATCAGCTTTTTCGCCATTCACTTTGATTAATTGAGCTTCAATTTCTCCAAATTTAGCATAGATTTCATAGTACTCTTCCGGTACGAAACTGTTGATTTCTTTTTCCAAATCTACAATTAACTTTAAAGCTGCAGATTGCACTCTACCAGCTGATTTTGATTTGATTTTTGAATTTAACAACTTAGAAAGCTTGAAACCGATTATTCTATCTAGCATTCTTCTTGTTTCTTGAGAAGAGACTAGATCCATATCTATATCTCTTGGATGTTCAAATGCTTTGATTATTGCATCTTTTGTTATTTCATTAAACTCAACTCTTCTGACTTTCTTTTTACCTATCTTCAATGTATCGTACAAATGCCAAGAAATTGCTTCTCCTTCACGATCCGGGTCGGTCGCTAGGTAAATTACTTGGGCAGTGCTAATTAATTTATTAAGTTCATTTACTATCTTTTTCTTATCGGGTTGTACTTGATAATTTGGTGTAAAATCATTATCAACATCAATTCCCAATCCACCTTTTCCTGTAGTTGCCAAATCACGAATATGTCCAACACTTGCTGTTACTAAATAATCTTTACCTAAGTATTGTCTAATCGTTTTTGACTTGGATGGGGATTCTACGATTACAACTTTATTTGCCATAATTCACCTCGCCCTTATATAATATACGCAGATTTTTTCAATTGTCAACTCATTTTATTTGAAAAATTTGTGTGCTTTTTTCTTAATAATATATATATTATTATAGCGAAAAAAAAGCGAGAAACATCTCGCTTCAGTTAAAACCCAATAAAAATAAAGGTCATTCTGTCTTTCTTTTGCATATCTTTTAACGTAATGACTCTAGAGTCAGGAAAATACTTTTTAACCAGCTCTTGGAGTTCTTCCTTTTTATCATAAGCGTGTTCAAAAGCAATCATCGCTTTTTCCTTTAATACTTGATTCGCGTCTTTCAAAATTTCTCGATAAAAGTCCAACCCATCTTCTCCACCGAATAAGGCAATATGCGGTTCATTATCATAGATAATTGAATCAACTTTTTCTTGATTAGGAATATAAGGCGGATTCGAAACCAATATATCGAATTTTCTTCCAAATAAAGGTTTAACCATATCTCCTTGGATAAATTCTACTTTAACATCTAAGTTTACTGCGTTTTCGCTAGCTAAAGATAAGGCTTCAAAGCTGATGTCAGTAGCTGTAAGATTCATCTTTTTCTCTTCTTTAGCTAAAGCAATAGCCAAACATCCTGAACCAGTCCCGATATCAACAACGTCAACTTCATTACCTGCGAAAAATTCATCATAATAATATAATGTATTAGCAACAAGTTCTTCAGTCTCAAAACGAGGTATAAGTGCAGTATTTTTTACCAAAAATTTATATCCATAAAAATACACATAACCAATGATTTGCTGAACAGGAATATTTTTTTCAAGATATTTATCTAAGGCTTCATGAAATCCATTAATTGAAGACTCAGGCATCTCTTCTTCGTATTTTAAATACAATTCACTCGGTGAAAGCTTAGAAAACTCAAGAAAAAGAAGTTCAGTTGCGCTAGTTTCTTTCCCTTTTTTTCTAGTTAGAGACTTTGCGTTCTTGAGAACTTCTTTATAACTATTCATTATTGTTTAGCCAACTTTCTCTTTTGCTCTTCTGCTATCAATGCTTCAATAACAGGATCTAATCTACCGTCAATTATTCGATCTAATTGTTGAATAGTAAGATTTATTCGATGATCGGTAACACGATTTTGCGGATAATTGTAAGTTCTAATTTTTTCGCTTCTATCGCCACTACCAACTTTTGATTTTCTTTCTTCGCCTTCTTTTTCAAGTTTTTCTTGCAACATTTGATCATACAGTCTCGCTCTTAGAATTCTTAAAGCTGATGCTTTATTCTCATGTTGGGATTTACCGTCTTGACATTGAGCCACAGTGTTGGTTGGAATATGGGTAACACGCACGGCTGATTTGGTGGTATTTACCGACTGTCCTCCAGGACCGGATGAACAGAATGTATCAACTCTAACATCTTCCATATCTAGTTCAAAATCAATCTCTTCGGCTTCAGGTAAAACTACAACAGTTGCGGTAGAAGTGTGAATTCTTCCACTTGATTCAGTTTGTGGTACTCTTTGAACGCGATGTACGCCTGACTCATATTTTAAATATGAATAAACACTTTCGCCATTAACCATAAATTCAATTTGGCTAAATCCACCGGCTTCTTTTGGTTCTGCGTATAAAAGCTCGATTTTCCAATCCATTGCTTCAGCGTATTTAGAATACATTCTGAATAAGTCTCCAGCAAAAATGTTTGCTTCATCACCGCCAGCAGCTCCACGAATTTCAACGATAACATTCTTTTCGTCATTAGGATCCTTAGGAATTAATAGAAGCTCTAACTCTTCCTCTAATTGAATGATTCTATCTCTGGCTGATTCAAGCTCCATTTCGGCCATATCTTTAATTTCCGGATCTTTGTCTTTGGACATTTCTTTTAAACCATCCAAAGAGGCAAGAAGTTCTTTGTATTCACGGAATTTCAATACTGGTTTTTCTAATTTTGAATATTCTTTAGCTAACTCTGTAACTTTTTTGATATCGGTAGCAATTTCTGGTTTACCCATTAAAGTACCGATTTCTATATATCTATCTTCAAGCTGTTCTAATCTTTCTTGTAACATTGTATCACCTTTCTTAGTCACCGGAATAAGAGTTGAATTTTGAAGTCTCCTTATTAAAAATCAATTGGAAATCTCCTGGTGTTCCATGCCGGTTCTTCGCAACGGAAAATTGCGTTAAATTTCTTTTTCTTTCGTCGTCATTATCTTCATCTTTTACATAAAGGAAAATAATGATATCAGCATCCTGCTCAATTGAGCCGGATTCTCTTAAGTCAGACATCTTCGGACGTTTATCGTCGCCTTTACGTTGCTCGATAGATCTTGATAACTGACTTAGTGCAACTACAGGAATCTTTAGCTCCCGAGCCATTTCTTTTAATACCCGAGATATTTCGGATACTTCTTGCACTCTATTACCTTTATAGACTCCTGAACCACTTAATAACTGTAAATAGTCTACAATCACTAAATCTAAAGTCCCGTTTTGTTTCATTTTACGACATTTACTTCTAAGATCCATAACTTCAACAGTACCGGAATCATCAAAATAAAGGTTTGTATCACGAAGATTACTAACAGCAGCTTGTAGTCTTTCCCACT
>JAVEQW010000108.1:0-3343 GCA_034007385.1 Candidatus Izemoplasmatales bacterium | reverse complement strand
AGAAGAAGACAGAGAAAAGCATTGCAAAAGGTGGTACATACACCGTTATGGGTGGTAACTCTGAATTTGAAGTTCTCTTTGGAGCAAGCGATCGTAATAACGAAGTTCAATTTAGATTACTGTTTACACCTTTAGCACAAAAACAACTCTTGGAACTCATGAAAGATCAAGAGATAGGCTATGGTGATGATTTCGATTTTGAAAAAATGAAGAAAATCAATATTGTCTATCCAGAACACTTAGATAATTTCGATTTAAACATTGCTCCATCATTCTTTCATGGATATGAATTAGAACAGATTAGAAAGAACTTCATTGACTATAACATGGATTACTTCAAGCGAATCTATTTCACATTCGCACCTATCCTTGCTATTCCACTATATCAGCATACACTCCCTCATGAATATATCTATAAAGATCTTTATGATAGTTATGCAAGTTTCTATGAACATGAAAAAGTGGTTAACCACATGAATGTCAATGAATTTAAACATCCGCTATGTACAACAGAAAGTATCCTTAAAACGAAGACGATTAAGAGTGATCATTACGAAGATATCATTTCTGTTACTGCATATGGTTATCGCACAGAACAACGGGTTGATTACATCCAAAAAATGGGTGGCGATGGAAGAATGCATACCATACCAGTTGAATGGACAGAGTACTTACCAGTTGAACAAGAATCCAAAGTATCTGTACATGTTGTCGAAGAAGAACAAGAAGAATCTTATGCTGATTCATTTAGAAAAATGTTTGAAAACCTTAAAAATAAGGAAACAACACAAGAAAATCTCTATGCAATACATCGATTTATTGCACATGTGATAAAAGATTAGAAAAATTTGATACAATAAAATTAAAATAAACGGAGGAATTGAAAATGCCAAATGAACTCGATGAAATGACTGGTCCAGTTAACCAAGAAGGACGCGACGTTAATGTGATTGAAAAACAAATCCAAGTTAAAACTGGATTTGGCTCAGTCTTGTTTGAAATTATTTTATGGGTTTTAGCTATCATCCCAGGGCTAATCTTCTTATTCATGAAGATTAATGCACAAAAATATTTTAGACAGCTACAACAAAGACTTCAACATAATGCATCGCAAATTGATAATTATCTTGAACAACGTGTTCAAATTTTACAAAACGTGGTTGGTATCGTTGAAAAGTCAATTGATTTAGACAAAGATGTTATGAAATCTGTTGCTGCATTCAGAGGTGGTGTTCACCCCAATGAAGAAAACAGAAATCAAATTGCTGGCGAACTTGATACAGCAATGAGAAGCATCAATGTGGCTTTTGAAGCTTATCCAGACTTAAAAGCACACCGTGCACTTGCAGATGCGATGCAACAAAACAGTTATTTACAAAAAGAAATTACTGCAGCTAGAGAAGTTTATAACGACACAGTTCTTAAATGGAACCAAGACATTTTTGCATGGCCAACGAAGATGATCGTTGCTGCTAAATCTGGTTATACAACACGTATTCCATTTACTGCAAGTAAAGAAGTTAAAGAACAAGCAAGAGCTAAGTTCTTCTAAGACAAGATGAACAATGAAAAAGACATTCAAACCGAATGTCTTTCAGACTGTTGAAAAAGTACTTTTCATTGAGAAAGGTGCTTTTTTTGTAAATGAATAAAAAGTTATCCACAAAGTTGTGAGAATTTTCCCATAAATCTTATCAACGTTTCTTCTCTTTTATAAAATAGGAGTAAAAGGCAGGTGTAAGCTATGAGCTATCAGATTAACAATCCAAAAGATGAGTTTATTATGTCCACCATGGAAGAGCTCGTACCGAAAGATCATCTTGTAAGAAAGATCATCAGGCATGTGAGGTTTGATTTCATAAGAGAACTGACAAAACCATATTATAGTGAATTGGGTAGACCTGGATATGATCCAGTCATCTTATTTAAAATAGCCATTTTAAAATCACTCTTTGGTATTCCAAGTATCAGACGCACCTGTGAAGAAATCAAAGTGAATATCGCATACCGATATTTTTTGGGTATACCTTTTAGCGAAAACACACCTGACCATTCGACCTATTCAAAAGCCTACACCACAAGATTCTACGAGACCGATGTTTACGAAAAAGTGTTTGAAAACATTCTGGAGCAAGTCATCGAGGCGAAACTCGTTGATACGACCTATGTGTTTATGGACAGCACGCATGTGAAGGCGTCCGCGAATAAGCGTCAGTACGTGAGCACGTATGTGAAGGCAGAAAAAAGTATATTTGAAGCAGAGATGCTCACATACATCAACGAGGTCAGAGAAGAAAACGATGAAAAGCCTCTGCCGCCTAAAAAAGGTGACACCAAAGAAAAGAAGAAAAAAGAAAGCAAGACAGATCCCGACTCTGGATGGCTTAGCAAGGGTGAAAAAGAACACACCTTCGCCTACAATGCACACACGGTCTGTGATCACCATGGCTTCATCTTAAAGCAGATGACAAAGCCTTCTAACGTTCACGATTCTCAAATGTTTACACCTCTTTTCGAGCACATAACAGAGCGATTTGAGTCGATAGAAGCGATGGGATTAGATGCCGGATACAAGACGGGTCCGATCATCAAAAGGATCGCAGATGAACATATCCTACCGCTTCTTCCCTATAAGCGAACGAATGAAAAAAAAGGAACCTTTGGTAACGGTGGTTTTATCTATGATGAAGAAGAAAACAGTTATACATGTCCCCATTATGAGACGTTGACCTATCAAAAGACAACAAGGCAAGGTTATAAGGAATATCACAGCGATGAAGACACGTGTAAATCCTGTCCATTAAAGAAAACCTGTTTAAGTGCAAAAGCAACGTATAAAGTTCTAAGAGTCTCTATTTATAAGCCGTATTTCGAGTTCGCTGAGGAGATCAGGCACTCTGATTATGGTAAAGAAAAATACGCGCTGAGGAAAGAAACTATTGAAAGAGATTTTGGTGATTTCAAGGAGCGGCACGGTGGAAGATACACACATTATCGAGGGCTTAAAAAAGTAAGCGATCATATATCGCTCGCTTTTTCATGCATGAATATGAAAAAAATGGCCTTAAGATTATCTGAGTTTGAGTCCAAAGAAACAAGTATTTCACTTATCAAACAATTTTTTAGCAGAATCTTTCAAAAAATTGATATAAAAAAGCCAATTTTGAAGTTCAGCCATACACTGAAATTTCAAAACTAGCTTTTTTCAACAGTCTGAAAAAAGATAGCGCGCGCTATCTTTCTTTTTTTATTAATTGGCTTCAGTTGAAATAATGACTGGAATTGTAATCGGAGAACGTCTCGTTTCTTGATAAATATAGCGGTTAACTTCGTTTCTTACATC
>JAVEQW010000024.1:12315-15663 GCA_034007385.1 Candidatus Izemoplasmatales bacterium | reverse complement strand
AGAGGTGTTATGGGGAATCCATGGCTGATAAAACAGACGGTTGATTATCTAAATACTGGCAAATATGAGAAAGATATCAGTATAGAAACTAAGAAAGCCTATTTATTAAAACATCTAGAAAATTTAATTAAATATAAAAGTGAACATATAGCGGTTTTAGAAATGAGAACTCACGGTGCTTGGTATGTCAGAGGTCTTCCTGGTGCTTCAAAGATCAAGACTCAGATTGTTAATGCTAGCAGCGTTCAAGAAATTGTTAGTATTATTGAGGAATACTTTGATTCGATAATATAAAAAAATCATCTCAAATTAATGAGATGATTTTTATTAGATTATGAATTTTTTATATTTTTGATAGTGATACTCGTTAACAATCGCCTTGATATGGATTCCATCTTCAAAATACATAGCTTCCATTATCTTTGAGTTTTCTTTTAAATCTGAAAAGACATTGCCATTATCATAGGGAACAATCAAACTTACTTCGATTATTTTATAGAGAATTCTATTGATTTCTTCAAGTAATCTAGGTATATTTTCGTCATTTTTGGCTGAAACAAAAATAGAATCTTGTGTTGTTGTGACAGGAATATCTGTCAGTAAATCAATTTTGTTATAGACATGAATTATTGGAATATCATGAACACCCAAATCTTTGAGAACTGTTTCTACAGCCTCAATTTGATGTGGGAAGTTAGGGTTTGATACGTCAATAACGTGAAGAATTAATGATGCTTCAGTAATTTCTTCAAGGGTAGACTTAAAAGCTTCAATTAAATCGTGAGGAAGCATTCTGATAAAACCGACTGTATCAGTCAAGAGAAAGTTATTGTTGTTTTCCAGTTCGATTTTTCTAGTTTTAGTCTCTAAAGTTGCAAATAGCATGTCTTTGCTAAACATTTCATCTTTTTCTGGTTGTTGAGAGTGTTTAATAATAGCGTTCATCAAAGTAGATTTACCTGAGTTAGTATAACCGGCCAGAGCTACAGTTTTTACTATGCTATCATTTCGTTTTTGTCTTTGTGTTCTTCTTACCTTGACTAGATCTTTAAGCTCTCTTTTTAGTTTTGTAATTTTATCTCTTAGAATTCTTCTGTCTAATTCTAATTGTTGCTCCCCAGGACCTTTTGATCCAGTACCGGATTTTTGTCTTGATAGAGACTTATACATACCTACAACTCTTGGAAGCATATATTGCGATTGAGCAAGTTCCACTTGAAGCATTGCTTCTTTTGTTTTGGCTCTTTTTGCGAAAATATCAAGTATTAAAACTGTTCTGTCTATAACTTTAATATCTAGTTTTTCTTCTAAATTTCTTATATGACTCGGACTTAATTCATCATTAAATATAACTAAATCTGCATCGTATAAATTGATAAGTTTTTTAAGATCTGATATTTTTCCTTCTCCAATAAAAAAATTCGGAGTAGGAGCCTCACGTTTTTGGATTAATTTGTCTTGGACTTCGACATCGCAAGCTATGGCTAAGTTTTCAAGTTCTTCCATAGTTTCTTCGAAATATCCATCATTACGGTAGTCTAAACCGACTAATATTGCTTTTTCCATATTATTACCTCATATATATTATATATAAAACCCCGATTTAAAGCAATTAAACTTAAATAATAACTATATAATCAATTCGAATTATGATATAATAATATTCTATGAATATTAACAAAATTTAGGAGTACAAATGGCACATATCAGAACGTTCGTATCTAAAATTAGAGATTCATTCTCTAATTACTTCTCATCTTGTTTTAAGAGTAGAAGACAAACATTTAAAATTCTTGCTTTAGTAGTTTTTACTGCTTTGTTCATAATTCAGGCTAGTATAATCATTATCAATAACAGTTTCTACAATAATTTCTCTGACGATATTTTACAGTATTATACTATAATGAATGATTTTATAGCTTCCGTTAAAGGAGGTTCTTTGTCTTTATTTAACTTAAATAATTATCTTGGCGCTTCATTTTTTTCTGATGTTTACTATATACCTTTAGATATATTCACATTCTTGACTTTTATTTTAAGTTATGTAATGAATGTCGAAATAGCTTATTCAATTATGGAGCTATTTAAGATTTTTGCTGGAGTAATGGCTTTAGCATATTTCTTACATCTCGAAGGAAGAAAGAACAGAACTATTTTTTGGGTCGGAATCTTCTATTTTGTAAGTGGTGGAATGGTAAGTTTTATGGCTTTTCCGGCTTTTCTTTCAATGGCATTTTATCTACCGCTTTCATTAATAGTAATTCATTACTTCTTTAATAAGAAGAGATGGATACTACCTCTTTTCGCGCTTATTATCATTTTTTACAATTTTTATTTAGGTTACATGATTCTAGCTTTCACATCTTTTGCGTTTATTCTAGAGTATTTTAAGAGATATAAATTCAATTTATTTGATTTTCTTAAGAAAGGAATAATTTTCCTTGGGTTGCTACTATTAGGTGTTGGTATGGCAGGGGTAATTTTACTTCCTTCGATCAATTTTATTCTTGAAGAAACATATAGAAGCACGGCTACTTTCAATGCTTGGATTATTAATATCGGATCCTTTGAATTGAAATTATTCCGCCCAGAAATTTATATTAGATATTTAGCTAAATTAGTCGCTGAACAAAAACCAATTGGTTTCTATGGATTTGAGAATGACTACGGTTTAGAACACGCTTCTTTATACATTACAATTATCGGCTTTGCATATATGAGTTTGATTTTCTTTATGAAAGACAAGATTAGTAGAGTATATAAGATAAGTTTCTTAATTGCTTTAATATTCATGTTCTTTCCGCTATTCTCATATGTTTTTTCAGGTACTCTAGATAAACCTTATACTAGATGGATAAACTTGTTACCACTAATTGAGGTTCTAGCTCTAGCCCATGTCTTTGACCATTATGGTTTTGAAAAAATCAAAATGAAACAGATGACTATAGTATCTTCGTTGTTGATACTTTTATCGGCTTTTCTAGTTTATTACTATATTCAAAAATTAGATATAAATATTCGGTATGCGGGAAGAGAAACCTTAACTGCCGATACGGTAATGATAGGAGTTTCAATTGCTTACTTGATTATCATTATTGTTTTTGGATGGCTAAAAAAATTTACGGTCATTAAATGGTTTGTTTGGGTAGAGGTTATAGTAGCTTTAGGATACATTTATTCTGGACCTTTCTCTATTAGTGGAAAGATAGATGTTTTTGAAAGAAGTCACGACGTTAATGAGTTTTTATTAGATAATTTAGATCAAGATGAATTTTATCGTGTTTATATCGATATGAGTAGAATTGGTTTAGACAAAACTAATTTTAATAGAATGACTGCTTTCCCGAC
>JAVEQW010000024.1:5338-12215 GCA_034007385.1 Candidatus Izemoplasmatales bacterium | reverse complement strand
GATACAACTAGCTTAGTATCAAATTTAAGCCAAGTTTTTATGGAGTTTAGTGACGGAACTAGACAAGCATGCAGTGTTTATACTTTTGGATTCGGTGAAAACGAAATCAAATCTCCATATCATATAAAATGTGAGTTTTGGAAGAGGCCGGTAAAAATCTATGTAGAGAAAAATGAAAATCTTACATCTGCACCAGTTTTCAAGATGAGAACGGAAAGAGCTTTAGATTTTGCTGCTTATCTAACGTATGATTTATCACAACTTGATTTGCCAAACGATAAAGGTTTTATCGTGTTTGATATGGCGATTGAAAAGCCTTTTGAAAAAGTCTTTATAGTTGATGAATTTGGTGATAGATATGAAGTTTTAGATGGATATTATCATTATGAGACCAAACCTGATAAGCTCTATATTTTTAAAACTTCGGGTATGTATAGCTATTACGATTTGTATAATTTAAGATTAAGATATATTGCTGATTCTTATGAAAATCTTAGTGATACTTTAATACAAGAGAACATCGGTGAAAAATATTTGAGCATTAAGCATGCAAAAATAGATTTGAGGTTTAACAATCTTGTAAATTCAGAAAAAGATCAAATTGTTGTGATACCAGTAGCCTATTCTGAAGATTGGCAATTCACATCAGAACAAGTATATGATACAATTAGTGTAAGTGGAGGTTTTTTAGGAATCGTTATTCCTAAAGGAACTACACAAGTTGATATAACTATGAAATTTTCGCCAAAATATATGGATTTGGGCTTATACTTGAGTTTAGGCAGTTTAGCAGTTTATGGTTTGATTTTTATAAGTCCCATGATAATTAAAAAGAAAAAAAGAGGATGATTAAATGAAGAAAGCAAGACTAATTGTTCCTGCATATAATGAGCAAGAGAATATTTCTCTATTTTATGCTGAGGCAACTAAATACTTAAAATATGACGATATAGAATTTGATATCTTATTTGTTAATGACGGTTCGAAAGATAAAACATTGGAAGAAATTGTAAAACTAAACAAGAAAGATAAGTCTGTAAAGTATATTTCTTTATCAAGAAACTTTGGTAAAGAGGCGGCAATGCATGCTGGATTAGAAAGTTCTAGAGATAAGGATTTTATTATCATTATCGATTGTGATTTACAACAACCACCTCACTTGATAAGAGAGATGATTGAATATTATCGCGAAGGGTATAAAATCGTATATACTCGCAGCAAATCAAGAAAAGGCGAACCAAAGTTAAGAACCTTCTTTGCGAATATTTTTTATAAAATCTACAATGCTTATACAGAAAAGCCTTTAGATAATGGGGCAAAAGACTATCAATTGATGGATAAAATAGTTGTCGATGCCTTCTTAAAGATTAAAGATAACTATCGTTTTATTAAAGGAATATTTTCTTGGGTGGGTTATCCAAGAAAGTGTATTGAATATGATTTTATTCCAAGACAACATGGAAAAAGTTCATGGAGTTTTAAGTCTTTAGTTAAATATGCTTTTAATGGAATGAATCAATTTTCAACAATCTTATTAGTACTACCAGTAATATTCTTCTTTTTAGGTCTATTATTAGTAGCTGCAGATCTAGTTTTATACTTCACTAACGTAATAGATTTAACGAGTATGATTTTAAGTTTACACATGTCATTATTATTACTTGTTTTAAGTATTTTTTCATATGTTGTTATTTACTTGCTTTACTCTAATCGTAAGCAAATATTGAATCGTCCGATTTACTTGGTGGAAGAAACATCGGAGGATATAACATTTGAATAAGATTTGGTTATTTGTTAAAAAGAATTTTTTGACAAAAAAGTTTTTGACTTTCGGAATTATCGGAATTTTAAATACTTTTATACATCTACTAGTTTACACATTGATTTATGATGAAAATACAGCAGGTTTCATAGGTGGTGCGTTTTTTTCAAACGCGATAGCATTCATTGTTGCATCAATTTTTTCTTATTTTGCTAATGCATATTTTACGTTTAAACCTAAAAACAAGAATACAATGCAGTTTTCAATAGTGATATTGGTATTCTTGTCAAGATTGATTGTAAGTAGTCTGTTAGCTGAATTATTTGACTTTATTGTGATTAATTGGATAGGAATTGATTATGCTGTTTATCCAATAGCTAAATCAATAGCGCCATTCTTTGCATCTGCACTTTTGATCCCAATAGCATATTTTGCGTTAGACATTGTTTTTAAGAAGACCGATATTGCAAAATAGTGTTTATTTCATAATGTATATGGTTTATAATTAAATTAGATTAGAGGTAATATTATGAGTATATTTGAATTATTAGTTTTAATTACATATCTATATGCTGTGTTTGTTCTTCAATTAGAATCGAAAGTAACATTCATTAAAGCAGGAATCACCAAGATAATTTTCTTGGTTTTATCCATTGCCAGTTTGTACTTTTTAATTACGGAAGAAGTAACAAACTTGCCTATGTGGTTAAGAGTAATGATTTATTTACCGGTAATCTATTTAATTTTCATGATATTTACTGAAGATATTTATAGATTTGCTAAGAAAACAGGTATAAAATCAGGAAGAGACAAATCTTCTTTCGTCAATAATGATTTAGCTGATCATTTGTATCAATCTGTTGAGTTTTTATCTAAAAATCAAATAGGAGCTTTGATAACAGTAGAAAGAAATGATGACTTGTCTAGAATAGTAAATAAAGCTTTGATGTTAAATGCTGATGTTTCTAAAGAGCTAATAACTTCTATTTTCATTCCTAACGCTCCACTACATGACGGTGCTGTAATAATAAGGGGAGATAAAATTCTTTGTGCTAAAGCTTATTATCCTTCAACGAAAAGAACAGATTTACCAATGCACTATGGAACAAGACATAGAGCAGCAATTGGAATAAGTGAACAAAGTGACGCTTTCACTATTATTGTTTCTGAAGAAACAGGACATGTAAGTATTACTGTGAATAAAGAAATTGAATATAATATCAGTAGAGAAACTTTGAACCTCTATTTTGAAAAATTTTTAAAAATGTAATAGAGCGCTTTTAGCGCTTTATTTTTTTGCCTGATAGAAATATATTTTAAGATATGTTATAATTTGTGTTGACATTAAGGTGGTGAGAACTTGAAAATTTACGATTTAATTGTTGTCGGAGAAGATTTATATGCTCTTACCGTCGCTTTATTTTTATCAAGAAAAATGAGAAAAGTCTTGGTTTTACAAGACTCTTTTAAAAGCGCTGATCATGAAAAAATTAAGTTGGCATATTCTGACAAGAAGTTTAATGTTATATATAGCCGAAATAATATCGTATCAGGTTTAAACAAATCGGGCCTTCTATATGAATATCTAGATAATTTAGGTTTAATGAAGTCCTTGTCTTATGAAAAAATTGAAGAGGATACATTAGTCGATAAAAATAGTGAGTTCCAAAAACAATTAAACTCATTAGAAGGATTTAGAATATATCTTGTAAGACATTATCCTAAAAACATTAAAGAAATAGATAATTTCTTTTCTATATTAAAAAAGCATTATATAAATTATAAAGAGCAGTTCTTAAACATGCTGATAAATACAGATTATACTTTGACTTCTCTGATGATTGAATGGGGAGATTATTCTTTAGATGAACTTCTAACAAAGTATTTCTCTAGCGAGAGTTTAATTAAAGAATTCACGTATAATAACTTTATAAGCGGTTTGCCTATTGATCAGATTAGTGCCTATAGCTTCTTTTCCAATTATTTTTTAGGTTTGGAATCAGGATTTTATTTATTAAACAACTCTTATAAAGAGATATGTCAAAGCTGCATTGAAAAAATCAATTTGGTTAATCCCAAAGCTTTTTTGTCGACTACTGTAAAAGAATATATTGTTAAAGATAAGAAGATTGAATGTATTGTCGACAGTAACAATAATCTAATTTATGCAAAATACTTCTATGTTAGCGGCAATCCTGTTGAGATATATAATAAGTATTTTGAAGTATCCAAAAAAGATATGGAATTACTTAGTTTATATTATCCTAATTTAGACAGCGAACGAAAGGTCTGTACATTATATTTAGCATTAAATACAAAGCTGCCCGATATCAGCATAGAGGATTTGGTTTATTATTTTAAAAACGATGATGAAAATCCTATTAAATTAATTAGACTTTATAATTACAGCAAATCGATTAATCAAGATATGCGAAAAAAAGAAGGGTTAATCTGCGTTGATTTTACATTTATTGGAAAAGAAAATCCAAAACAAGAAGAGGTTTTAACTTTGTTAGATGGTTATATGCCTAAGATAAGGAAGTTTATCGTTGATTCTAAGTTTGGTAAAGCTACTCAATATTTATCAATGATAAGAGATTCAAAGTTAAGAAGGAACTTATCGATAAATGAAATGATTAATGTAGAAACTTTAGAACATATTCAAGTTTTTGAAAATCTTTTCATTGGCGGAGAGTTTATTCGTCCGGAAGCCGGCTTTTTCGGGACAATCAATCAAAGCATAATTTATGCGGATAAGATTGAAGATAAGCTTTATTATGGTGATAATACCGATGATTTTGAATACTTTTCTAATGATGAAATTATGATGATGATCAGACATAACTATGATTATCAAAAACTAGGAAATAAAGAAATACACATCAATTTCCATATTGGTAAAAGTAATTATTATATTAGAACAAAAGGGAAAAATATAATTGTCCATCATGGCAGACATAGCAATTCTGATTTATCAATATATTCCACAAACGATAAGTTAAGTGATTTATTGTTAAAGAAAACCAGTTTTAAATCAGCTCTTGATTCGAATTCTCTAAAGTATCGAGGTGATATTGATTTGCTTTATAAAGCGGTAGATGCATTTAATTTGGATGATTATCAAGAGTTTGTTCAGGAAGAGTATTTGACATCTAAATATAAGTATTTTGGAGTTATGTTATTCTTTGTACATATATTTATTTATTCATTAGCAGCTTTTCTAAGCAATTATTATGCAAATATCTATATTTTTCCAGTAGCTTTTTGTTTAAGCTTGATTGTGAGTATCATTAAATATCAAACTTATGAACATATCAATTGGTTTGAGATCGTATTAAATTCCTTCCTACTAATAGCGTCAGTCTTATCAATAGCGCTAAGTGAATTTAATCATCTTTACTCAGATAATATCTTTTTGGGATTCATTATTTTAGTATTTTTGATTTCAGTGTTTATAAATCAACCGATAGTTTATCTTTATCATCGCTATGATATGAAAGCGGATTATCGGAATACTAAATTATTTAAGATTATTACGAATGGACTGACTTTTATTTGGGGGTTCTTATTTATAGTTATATTAGGCGGAACTTACTTAGTAGGCGATAGTTATATTTCAATGTTTTATAGTCTATTGTTCTTTGGGATTTTACTAACTTACTTCTATCCAATTATCTATGTCAGATCAAGCATCAAGAAATAATGGGAGAAAATTATGAATGATTATCTTTATTATAGTTCTTTGGGATTAATATTATTATTGTTTATATTTAGCACAATCATATATAAGAAATTACGCGTATGGAAACTCATCTTAGTGATTTTTTCCTTTTTGGTTTTTGTGGTGATCGAGTTCTTTCCGGATCTATTAGTTTTTTTGAATAATATAAACGTTCAAGAGTATATGTATTACTATCTGTATTTAATTGTTGTTGTTTTGGCCATTAATTTCAAAAATAAGATAAAGATAACCCAGAACCTAACAGACTATGATTTCTTTGAATTGGAAAAAGAATTGAATAATACTAGAGATTCATCTGAACTATTAAGAAAAAGATTTATTCAAACGATTGGACTTTTAAATGACGGATTAATCTTCTATGATGATGATCGAAACGGATTGTTTATGACAGATGAAGTGCTAAAAATAATCAATGCAAATCAACCTCAGATGACAATCGAAGAATTCATTGAGTATTTGCATCCCGAAGATAAAAATTCCTATGTGCAAAACTTAAAAAAGGTTAGCAAGAAAATACCGGAGTTTGTTCAAAAATATCGATTAAAAATTGGTAGCACATATACATGGGTTGAAGAAAAACTTAAAATGTTTAGTCATGATAGTAAAGATTATTTAATGTCTGTTGTAAAAAAATTGGATATTAAGTTATTTCCTGAAACATCATTGCAGTTGGTGGACGGATTACCTGGAGAAGATGAATTAACTAATCATATTTCTAATTTAAGAAAAGAAAGAAAACCATTTTACTTAGCAATGATGCATCTAACAAATATTCCTGATATTAATAAAAGATTTGGTAGAGATGTCGGCAATTTAATGATAGCTGAGTATATTAAACAAATGAAATTCCATTATGCTAAAGATAATAACACTGTTTTTAGAGTCACGGGTATTCAGTTCGCTTTAATTATTGAAGATGAACAAAGATACGCTAATCTGCATAGAGCTTTAGTAAGTGGCGGAGATCTGATAAACGTTAAGATTAATATCGGCGGTATCGTTCAAATTGTTTATCCAAATATTGGTATAATCAAGAATGATCCATGGCAAACAATAGAGATAACGGAATTTATTAGTTTAGGCAATAAAGCATTAGAAGAAGCGATTAGAAACAATAAGCAAAACTATTCAATTTTTGGAGGCTAGGTTATGTATTCTGTAATCATCTTAGCAGCTGGTAAGGGCACACGTTTAAATTTAGGTTATAACAAGGTTTTTTATGAAATCAAACAGAAGTCAATTCTTGAATATTCAGTTGATTATTTTCTAAAGGATTCATCTTTTTCTGAAATCATTGTAGTGACTAGCGAAAAAGATCAAAACCAAGTCAAGGAGTTATTAAAAGGAAAAGACTTTAAAATCGTACTTGGTGG
>JAVEQW010000024.1:0-5238 GCA_034007385.1 Candidatus Izemoplasmatales bacterium | reverse complement strand
GGTATTATTTGCGAAGCTGTGGTTATTTTAGAGAAATCAGATTATATGTTAGATTAATTGCTAAGAGATTTTCTCTTAGTTTTTTTCTTTTAAAGTAAATATGTTTTTAAAAAAAATACTACTGTGATAAAATATTAATGCTAGGAGTGATTGTGTATGATTGAATCAATGCATGGAGAGTTTGAATTAGTAAAGAACTATCGTGAAGCTTTTATAATGGATGATTTCAACAAAAGATATGTTGAATTTTTTGATATTTTCCCTTACTTAGTTGGAGACTATTCAGCTGGAATGTTGAGATTGAAAGGGTTTAAAGATGAAAATTATCATTTAATACCTGATTACATTGTAGAGTCTTGTTCTCCAAACTGTGCATACTATATCTTAAAAAATCCTAATTATGATAAAAGTAAGAAGTTTGAAGAGTAGAGGTGAAACAAATGAATTATGAAGATATTATTGTAGAAATAAAAGAAGTTATCAAACTTATTAGACCATATATTAATCGTGATGGTGGAGACATTGAATTCGTGAAGTTTGAAGATGGAATAGTATATGTAAAGTTACAAGGCGCTTGTGTCGGTTGTGCTGGGTTTGATTCCACGATGTCAGATTTAATTGAAGATACATTATTAGAAAGAGTGCCGGGAGTTATAGGAGTTGAACATATATGGTAGAAAAACAAAAGAGAATGAAAGAGATTTGTATCAATTTGTTTGAACAAAGAGGCGTTACTTTAGATAAGATAGTTGATATAGTTTATGATTTGCAAAAAAAGTATGTTCCCGACATAACGAAAGAGTTATGTCTTAATGCAGTTAGTAGAGTTTTAGATAAAAGAGAAGTTCAAAACGCGATACTGACGGGTGTAGAACTAGATATGCTAGCAGAAAAGAAACTATTGTCTGAGCCATTGCAAACCTTGGTTAGCGAAGATAATCCTTTGTATGGCATAGATGAGATATTGGTTTTATCAATTACTAATGTATATGGATCTATCGGATTGACTAATTTTGGATATGTGGATAAAGTTAAACCGGGAATAATTGGTGAATTGGATGAGATTGGTAAAAGATCTGATAAGTGCCATACTTTCATGGATGATATTATTGGAGCTATAGCTGCAGCTGCAGCCAGTTCTATTGCTCATAATGCAGTTGGAGATAAAGATTAACTTTTAGAAGTTAGTCTTTTTATTTTTTAAGCACCGGGATTATTACTTGAAAAAAAATCGATATGTGTTATAATATTTACAGTTTCTTTGAGGGGTGTTAAATATGAAACAAGGTGACATCGTCAAAGGTCGGATTACTAATATTAAACCATACGGAGCATTTGTAAAAATCGACAATGAAATAGATGGATTAATCCACATTTCGGAAATCAGCGATGGTTATGTTAGAAGTATAGAAGACTATCTTAGTGTCGGGGATGAAGTAACTTTAGAGGTTATCAAGATCGAAAACAATAAACTTAGTTTAAGTTACAAAACCCAAAATAAGAAAAGACGTAAAAAAAGAGAATCAACTGAAGTAACAAGTGGTTTCAAACCTTTTGAAACACAATTGAAAGCTTGGGTTGAAAAGTATCAAAAAGACAATAACTAGAAAAAGGCGATTCAAATTTTGTAAAAATTTGAATTGTTTTTTTTAATGAAAGTGGTTGCATAATGAACATTAAGAGGCTTAATTTCATAACTTTATGGTATAATATTCTTTGTAAATAGGAGGAAATATTGATGAGTAAACATTTAAATTTAGATTATAGATTTGCTTTACCTTTTATTAATGAAAAAGATTTGGATTCAATTAATAAAGAGATAAAACAAGCTAGAAAAATATTAGAAGAGAAAAGTGGATTGGGCAACGATTATTTAGGATGGTTAGATTTACCTAACAACTATGATAACGATGAAATTGAAAGAATTTTTGAAACTGCTAAAAAAATTAGAAAGCAAGCAAGTATTTTAGTGGTAATCGGAATTGGCGGTTCTTATTTAGGTGCAAAAGCCGCTATTGAGTTTTTAAAACCTTATTTCCCGAAAAGAAAGAATATAGAAATTCTTTTTGCCGGACATAATATGAGCAGTACTTATCTTAACGAATTGGCTGATTACTTGAAAAATAAGAATTTTGCGATTAATGTTATTTCAAAATCAGGAACAACAACTGAACCTGCGATTGCTTTTAGAGTTTTAAAGAAACTACTTGAAGAAAAATATGGCGAGGATGAGGCGAGAAACCGAATTTATGCTACAACTGACAAGAGTAAAGGTGCATTAAGAGAATTATCCAATACAAACGGTTATACAACATTTGTCGTACCGGATGATATAGGCGGTAGATTTTCTGTTTTAACTGCAGTAGGATTACTACCGATTGCAGCTAGTGGAATCAATATCAAACAAATGTTATCAGGAGCTAAAGCCGCTAGAAAAGAATACGTTAAATATAGTATTTATAAGAATGATGTTCATATGTATGTCGCTTTAAGAAATCTATTATATAGGAATAACTACAGTGTGGAAATGTTAATCAACTATGAACCAAAGTTAACATATTTTGCTGAATGGTGGAAACAGCTTTTTGGAGAATCTGAAGGAAAAGACCACAAGGGATTATTTATTTCTAGTGCATCATTTTCAACAGATCTACATTCTTTGGGGCAATATATTCAAGATGGCGAAAGAATACTTTTTGAGACAGTAATAAATGTTAAAAATCCAGATAAAGATGTTTTAATCGAAGAAGAGGAAAGGGATTTAGATGGCTTAAATTACCTAAAACACAAAGGATTAGACTTTGTAAACAAGAAAGCTCTTCAAGGAACCTTATTGGCTCATAGAGATGGAGGGGTTCCAAATATAGTAATTGAAATTGATAAATTAAGCCCTTATATCTTTGGATATTTAGTTTATTTCTTCGAACTAGCAGTTGGAGTTAGTGGATATCTATTAGGAGTGAATCCGTTTGATCAACCTGGAGTAGAGGCTTACAAGAAAAACATGTTCGCTTTACTCGGGAAACCAGGATTTGAAGAATTAAGAAAGAAATTAGAAGAGAGTTTATAAAAAAATCAGCCATCATTGAGTGGCTGATTTGTTTTTAAAATCTTTTTTATTAAAAGCAATGAAAGTCCGCTTTTGAACAGGTTTGATTTCGACTTCGTTTATATTGCCCATAACCTCTCCGTCAGCTTGAAAATATGTTTCTGAAGGATGTTTTATCTTAATATTAGTTCCAGTAAGCATTGTTACTTTACCTTTAATGAATCGATGCCAACCAGGATAAATTGTAACTAAAAGTAGTTGGAGGGTTAATTTGGATAGATTGTGAGCGATACAGATAATGTATTTATCATCAGTTGGATCTGCATTTGGAGTAGCTTTCATTCCACCGCCAAAATATTTGCCGTTTTGGATAGCTGAAATGAATACTTTTTTAAAATGATAATCTTTTCCGTCAACATTGATATCGATTTCTACTGGATGATATTTGATTATCGATCTGAAAACATTTATAAAATAAGACAATTTCCCTTTTTTTGTATCGTTATTTACGTAATGACAAACCAATCCATCGAAGCCAAGGCCACATCCATTTATAAATTTAGTGGAACCAATATTGGTTTTCGCTTCACCTAAAGTAATCTCCGCTTTTTTATACTTCTTTAAAGTTCGAAGAAAATCATTACCTGAGCCGCTTTTACCCAAGTAGATATTTTGTTTAATGTCATTGATATCGACATTGTTTATCAAGTGATTGATTGAACCATCTCCACCAAGGTATAAAATATCTGAAATCTCTGGATTTGCGTTAAGAAAAACGTTTAAGTTTTTTATCTTCAAGGTTGATCTTAAACGAAAAGGAATCTTATATTTTTTAAAAAATTTAACATATTTATAAGTTGTTTTTTTTGACTTTTTATTGCTTGATAAAGGATTGTGTATTATTAGAAACATTATGAGCTCCTTATTTACCTGAATCATCAATGTTTATTATAACATAAAGAATAATTGAAGTGGTAGAAAAGTTTTGGATTGTGCTTAAAAAGTAGCTTATCATATGATTTTGATTTGTTTTTACATTTTATATGATATAATTTTACTATGAATATCTGAAAGAAATGAGTGTATTTATTTGAAGACTAAAATAGTTTTAAATTCAATTGAAGATACGGAAAAATTAGCAAAGATTATTGCGGAAGAGGCTTTTACTGGAATGATAATCGGATTGACTGGAGATTTAGGTTCAGGAAAAACTACCTTTACAAAATTCTTTGCAAAAAATATCGGTGTGAAAGATAATATCAATTCACCCACTTTTACAATTTTAAAGATTTATCAAGGAGATTTTGATTTATATCATATGGATGTTTATCGACTTGAAGACATCGGTTATGACTACGAATTGGATGAGTTTATATATGGAAAAGGTATCAGTGTTATCGAGTGGTACAAATATATAAAAGGACAGTTGCCAGAAGAAATCTTAACTATCGATATCCAAGCTGAATCAGAGTTTAAAAGAGTTCTTTTAATTGAGGGAAAGGGAAGATATGAAAAAATCATTCAAGCAATTAATAATAGATACAGCAACTAAATATATCTTTCTATCCTTGGTTATTGATGGAGTAGAGAAGCAATATTACTATGAAACCGGAATAAATAATCACTCTGTGACAATCATGCCTTATTTACAAAAGATATTAGAAAACGAGGGTGTAAATTTACAAGAAATTGATGAAATAATTGTTGGAGTGGGACCCGGAAGCTATACGGGAGTAAGGATTGGAGTTACCGTAGCTAAGATGATAGCTTACCTTAATAATTTATCTCTATACAAAATATCATCTTTAGCTTTGATGGCCTCTTCATCCGATAAACCTTATGTTTTAGCGCTAATTGATGCAAGAAGAGGGAATGGATTCATGGGTTTATACTCTAATAAAGAGAATAACTTAGAAATGGTTAGAGAAGATTGTTTAAGCAATATAGAATATTACAAGAGAACATTAGATTATGATTTTGAAGTTATTGAAGAAGGGAAACCTAATGTGGTTAAGTTGTTAAAATCTGAGTTATTATCTAAAATTGATGATGTTCATAGCTTAACTCCGAATTATCTCCAAGTAACTGAAGCGGAGAGAAATTTAAGAAATGAAAATTAGAAAAGCTGTTATTGAAGATTTGTTAATAATATTAGATTATGAAAACAAATATTTTCATAATTTTTCTAC
>JAVEQW010000107.1:0-3375 GCA_034007385.1 Candidatus Izemoplasmatales bacterium | reverse complement strand
CGGTCAAAGAATTATTGATTATCGAATAGAAAATGGATATTTCACAACCATTGAAGAAATAATGTTAGTTCCGGGAATTAAGCAAAGTGTATATGAAGCGATTAAAGACCATATTACTGTATGACAGTTCAAAATATATCCATCTAGTATTCTCTTCTGTTTTATTCTTGCTTTCAAAGACTTCATATATAGCTCTAGGATTATTATGTGTTGAACTGATATTTCTCTTCAAGAAAAGTCGAAACTTACTAATATATAGTTTGATATTAATGGCAATCTTAAATCTAAGATTGCCTATTTATAATGGTACTGCAAATATTAGTTCAGGAGTAGTTGTAGATATTGATAATTCTAAAGTTACAGTTTTAAATAAAGGTAAACATTATCTATATTTAAACGAAAGTGACGATCTGAGACTAGGCATGGAAATTAGGTTTCAAGGAGAAAGAATTCTATCGGATCAGAAGAATGTGATTTTTGGTTTTGACTATCAAAGATTCTTGAAAGCAAATAGCGTATTAGGGCAATACAGTGTTAAAACTTATGAAGTAGTTGAACAGGGATTTGTAATTCAAATGATACCGGAAAGAATTAAAGAATCATTAGATTCTAGTTTTGAAGCTTCTATTTCTACATACCTAAAATTATTCATTTTGGGTGATAAAGAAGGACTTGATGAAGATATTGTCAAAGGTTCAAGAAACATTGGAATAAGCCATCTTTTTGCGGTTTCTGGGATGCATTTGAGTTTGATCGTCATGGTTATAGACAAGATATTGAAAAGATTGTTCTTGAACATAAAAGTAAAGAACATCATAATCGTGATATCCTTGATTGTTTATAATATAACTACAGGTTTCTTAATCTCGATTCTAAGAGCTTCTTTATTGAGTATTTGTTTATTGAAAAAAGGTGATAACAATTTCAGCAGAACTGATTACTTGTCTTTTATTATGATTGCATTTTTAATCTATAATCCATATTTTATTTTTAATATCGGATTTATTCTATCTTTTTTGATAAGCTTCTCGATTATTCTAGGTAGCAAGTTGTTTAAGGATGATAGTAAAATTATTCAAGTAGGCAAAATCGGTGTTTTAGCTAATTTGGTAAGTTTGCCGATAATCTTGGATTTAAACGGGAGTTTCGGCATATTAAATATTGTTTATAATATTCTGTTTGTTTATTTTGTTACTACTGTCATGCTGCCAGGAGCTTTTATTTTATTGGTAATACCATTGAATAATATCTATTCTAGCTTCATAAACCTATTTGAAGATCTTATTGAGATAAGTTCAAAGTTTAATTATTATCTTGAATTCTATTTTAGTTTTACTTGGTTAAGATATTTATATTATTTGTTTTTACTGGGTTTTTTATCTTATTATCAGACAAAGAAAATGAAGATATTTGCTATAGGATTATTTTTTACAGTCATTCTAGTAGCAAACTATCACACAATTGTCTCTTCGACATTTGTAAGAATGATTGATGTTAATCAAGCGGAGGCGATTCACATCCATCATAACTCTTGCGATATCTTAATCGATACAGGTAAAAGCGATGATTATGATACAATAATTAATTACTTTAGAAACAATAACATCAAAGATATTGATTACCTTGTTATTACGCATATGCATGATGATCACTTTGGTGAAGCTTTAGATATCATTAATAATTTAAAAGTAAGAAACTTGATTGTGAATAAAACCTCGTCCGAGTTTGGGTTATTCCCCCAGATTGAGCTAGGTAGAGGGGATTATTTTGGATGTGGGGATATTTTCCTGGAAAACTTAAACTATTACCATAGTGACAACGAAAACAATAACTCGCTGGTTCTTTATGGGAAGATAGGCATAGATTATTGGTTGTTTACAGGAGATATCGAAAGCGAGATAGAGGAAGAGATAATCAATCATTATGACTTTAGTATAGATGTATTAAAGGTAGCCCATCACGGTTCTTCAACTTCGAGTAGTTCAAAGTTTATCGATAGATTCAATATTGATAATGCAGTTATATCTGTAGGCTACAATCTCTATGGGCATCCTGCAGATAGTGTTTTAATGAGATTGAAGGAAAGAAATATTAAAGTATTGAGAACTGATGAAGCAGGAACGATTACCTTTAATTATTATGAGGCATTAAATCTAAGGATTATCGATACTTATTATTTCGAAAAAAGGCGAGCATATTATTTTTAATTCCATTAGAGATATGCACAAAATCTCATTTATTTGATATAATAGTATCAGTAAGAATTGCTAAAGATTTAGGAGTCAGATTAAATGAACCGAAATTGTTATTTATTTTATGGAGAAGATCTTTTCTTGATGAAAAAAGAAACCGATTTGGTTTTTCAAGAAAACGAAATCGATTTATCGACAATTGAAGTGTATGACGGTGAAGAAGAGGGTGTTGACAATGCAGTTACCAGCGCCATGACTTTGCCTTTTTTGGCTGACAGAAAGGGAATAGTAATTACAAACGCTAAGTTTTTGACAAGCGAACAAAACATTAATGAAGTTGAAGCTGAAAAACTGATAAGTTTCTGTGAAATGAAATTAGATCAAACGATTTTGGTTATTCAAGTTAGAGCGGATAATTTGGAATTCAAGAGTAAATTGGTGAAATATCTAACTAAGAATACCATTACTAAAAAATTTGCTATACACGACAAAGGTTTTAACGTTTATGAATATGTAAAAAAAGAACTCGCCAAACATGGGTTAAAGATTCAGTCTTATGCATTGACACAGTTTGTCAATCGAGCTAATATCAATATGGATAATTTAAATAACGAACTACAGAAGTTAATCTATTTTTCCTACGGAATGAAAGAGATTAACGCTGATACGGTTTTTCAAGTGGTAAACCGTGAAATCGAAGATAATATCTTTGAACTGGTAAACGCTATTTTAGAAAAAAATCAAGAGAAGATCTTTAAAGTGTATCACGATTTGGTTGAACATAATGTTAAATCAACTCAAGTTCTATCGGTAATAAGTTCAAAATTTTTAGAGATTCTCTATACTAAATCTTTGATTAGCATTGGTTATGGGAAAACCGATATAGAGAAGTTTTTTGGTTATTCTAGTGGTAGAGTTTACTATATGATGAAAAACGCTTCAGAAGTCAGTTATGATGTCTTATATCAAAACATTTCTAACCTTGAAGATTTAGATTATAAAATCAAATCAGGAAAGATAGACAAGGACTTGGGACCACAGCTTTACTTATTAAGTAACAAATAAAAAAAAGCCCTCTGGCTTTTTTCTTACATTGCATTAACTTTAGTTGATAAACGTGACTTTTGGTTGTTAGCAAAGTTTTTATGATGAATTCCTTTAGCAACGCTCTTATCAAGTTTCT
>JAVEQW010000106.1:0-3390 GCA_034007385.1 Candidatus Izemoplasmatales bacterium | reverse complement strand
ATAAAAAAAAATCAAGTAAAAAGTTTACACTTTTACTCGATTTCTAACACATTATAAGTTTGGTTATCAAGGATAACGGTTTCAAGATTATCAATGCCCTCATTTACTAATATAACCGAATATAATTCTTCCTCCAGACTATCGATATCAACTTCTTGACTATCCAAGATTAATGATATATTTTCTCTAAAGTCGTCATTGAATAGCAGTAGATAATCTTGGTTATTTATTTTCACATACATTAATCTAAGCAAAGTATCATTTTCAACGTTTTTAAATGTTTTGTTGTTAATGAGCAATGAATCTT
The DNA here is from genome assembly GCA_034007385.1 of Candidatus Izemoplasmatales bacterium. Taxonomy (GTDB): domain Bacteria; phylum Bacillota_I; class Bacilli_A; order Izemoplasmatales; family Hujiaoplasmataceae; genus UBA2289. The sequence continues at coordinate 3,083 of JAVEQW010000106.1, read as the reverse complement.
CAACATATACGACGCCTAGAAATTTATAAAAAACCTCAAAACCATATGAATCTTCATCTTGATAAATTACCAATGTATAATCTTCGATGACAACTGTTTCTTTAAACTCTCGATCAAGATTCATCGGAAATGATTTTATAAAAAATGATGTTTTAGGCGAAAATGAAATGCTGCTCAATAACAAAACCAGTATAAATGCCAATACAGAATATAGAATCCTTGCTACAAGTTTTTCTGATTTCTTTTTGCTAAACCATATAGTCCATATAGCAAAAATAAAATAAAGTATAGTTACAATGCCAATAATCATGTTATTTCACCTTTTGTCCTTTTCACATAGGAGTATTATATCATAAAGAAAAACTTATTCAACCATAGGAACAAATCTGACAGCATCTAATCTTTTTGTTTTGAACTGGTTTTTAAATTTAGTTATCAGATATAAATACTGAGAAAAAGAATTACCTATCGGTATTATCATTTTGCCTGCTTTATTAAGCTGAGCTATTAGTTTTTCCGGTATTTTGCTTGATGCACAAGAGACGATGATTTTACTATATGGAGCATATTCACTATAACCTTCATATCCGTTTCCGTATTTAAACTTAATATTGGTATAACCCATTTTATCCAATTTTTTCTTTGCCTGTATAGATAAATTTAAATTTACTTCTACAGTATAAACTTCCTTTGCCAACAAACTTAGAATTGCCGTTTGATAGCCTGAACCAGTGCCAATTTCCAATACTTTATCATTTTTATTGATGTTGAGATACTCCAACATCAATGCCACTATAAAAGGTTGAGAAATCGTTTGATTGAAACCAATGTCTAAAGGAAAATCATCATAAGCAAAAATAATGTCTTCTTCTTTAACAAACAGGTGTCTATCTACAGACATGAAGGCATCGATAATCAATTTAGATTCAATTCCTCTAGCCAATAAATGATTCTTAATCATTGACTCTTTTTTAAAAGTTAAATCCATAAACCATCTTCCTTATACTTCTATTATAGAACTCATTTCATATTTTACAATATTTCGTTGTAACCAATTACACTATTTACAAATATAGGTTTTGTGATATAATTGTGTCTTAGGGAAGAAGGGAAGGTTTATATGCAACTATTGACAGCGCCGTTATTCGGCTCAAAACATTTGATTGGAATTTTATTTATTACAGTATTTTTTATTTTAGTATCAACACTGATTAAAAAGGACAAAGTTCAAGGTCAAAACAAGTTTATACTAATATTCATGATTGCTTTTTATGTGCTAGAAGTATTAAAGATAGGATATATCATTTACCTTGATAAAGCTTATCCAATATATCAACTGCCATTTCACTTATGTTCAATTCCGCTTTATCTTTACCCGCTAATGTATTTTTTGAAGAATACCAAATTTGTGGATAAATATATAAAACCAGCTAGTTACAGCTTGGTATTAATTGCTGGAATCATGGCTTTGGCATTACCAACAAATATTCTTGGTTCTCAAGTTAGTTGGCTGCCTTTAAAGGACAACATTTTACCGATTATTTCATTTTTCTATCACGGATTAATGATTTTCTCAAGCATATACTTATTGAGATCAAAGTACTACCATTTCCAACTTACGGATTACACCAAGAGCATGACAGTAGGTCTAAGTTTTGCTGGAATTGCGATTATTGTTAATCAATTACTTGATAAAGATTTTATGTTGCTAAACAAAGGGACAGGTTCACCACTTGCTTTTATATTAGAGATTTCAAAACCGCTTTATATGGTTTCGATGATTGGTGGATTCGCAATTCTGATTGGTATTGTATTTGTAGTAACTGATGTGGTTTATAGTAAGAAAAAGGTAAATAAAATTGCAAAAAGTTCAGTGTAAAAAACTAAGGCACCTCCAATTTTGAGGTGCCTTTTTTTATCTTCTTTTTCTTGCTTTACTCTCATACATAACTTCATCTACTCGAGCAATCAAATCCTTAATTGATTTATGTTCTTTTATGTTTAAAATATCAAATCCGTAACTATAACTGATTGATGTAGGTATAGTATGACTATTATTTAGTTGTTTTATGGATTCTGTTAATTTTTCTAAACAGTTTTCAACTTCCGATCTTGCTCTCACATACTTAATAATTGCGAACTCATCCCCGCCAATTCTGGCAATAAAATCGTTCTTATCAAAACTGCTTATCAAATTGTGAGCGAATAAACTTAATACTTTATCACCTATTAAATGCCCATGACTATCATTAATATTCTTTAATCCATCTAAATCCAATAATGCAAAAGATAATATTTTCTCATTTTTCTTTATAGGTCGAATGTTTTCTATATAGTTTTCAAATGCTCCTTTGTTCATCAATCCTGTTAGATAATCAATTGAAATCAAATTGGATTGAATAAAAATATACCCAACAAAAATTGAAAAAGCTAACATTGGCCATACAAGCAATAATCCGTAATGAAGTGCTTGTATCGTACCTCCAATCATGGGTGGAATAGTGAAGAATACCAATGGATAAAAACGATCGGTTCTAATTTTTTTATAATTCCATATAACCATAATTATCGGCACTAATAGATAAAGGTATTGCAATACAATTGATAATAGATAGATATTCCCTCTAGAATAAACGTTTTGAGATGATACAGTGAAATATAATGGCCAAATCAAACTTACTAAGGATAGAACAATATGAACAAACATCGGGGTTAGAAACAAGTAGTAATATAAGTCTTTTTTCATCTCCTTTCGGTAAATAATCAAATACGAGTATTTAAACCAAACAACCGCTATATAAGCTGGAAATGCAAAGATTAAAACTGAAATTATCCTTATCAATACTGCATTAAACCCACCCTCAACACCAGATAAGTATTCATGGGCAATATCTAAGCCTAACATAATTATGCTGAAAAGAACTATCTTACGATATAGGTTTTGTGCTGTTAAATTGCTTTGTTTTTGCTTTAACATACTGATGAAGATTGTAACAAGTATCAAGATCGCAAAAACATATAAATAGATCATTTCATTCATAATGTCACCGTAAATTTTGAAGTTAAAAGTAATAACTTTTTTT
>JAVEQW010000023.1:14125-16277 GCA_034007385.1 Candidatus Izemoplasmatales bacterium | reverse complement strand
TAGTTTTCTTGAAAACTTTTATTTTTTGTTGCGTCATGCATAAGCGCTGAGATAGTAATACTATCTTTATCAACGCCAAATATTTCTCCCAAATCAACTGCAACTCTCAACACAGCTTTAATATGCTTTAATCTAACTTGATTATGGAGAAATTCTTTTTCAAGATATTCATATATATTGTCAATTGTTTTATTTATCATATAATTGCTAACCGTGTATAAACGCCAACTACAAATGGCGCATAAGCTCTAACACAGAAAGGTGCTCTTAAAGTCACAAAACCTAAACCGCTGAAGACGATATCATATTTTTGATTGTCTCTGACTCTGAACTCATGATAAATCCACTTAGGAACGTCTTCATCTTTACTAAAAGGTGGTGATAGTAAAGAATAAAGTTTTTCGATATAAAGTTTATCTGCTTTGGTAGTTTTAGTTCTGTGGATATTTAAAGTATTTGCAAAATAAGTTACAACACTGATAACGTCACCAGTCTCACCGGAGATAATATCAAGTCTTGCCAACCCACCGAAAAACAATGTCTGTCCTTCATTTAACTGATATACCATCGGTTTGATTTCACGGTTTGGAACTGTTAGTTTATATGAAGGTCTTGTTAAATAATGCATATATTGATGTTTGTTTATAACCCCAGGAGTATCGTAAATATAAGTTCCGTCAGTCAATTGAAAACCAATTAATCCAATTGTTGTTTGTGGTGATAATGATTCTGTGACTATATCAGAAGCCGCTCCCATGTATCGCCTTAAAATCTGATTGATTATTCTTGATTTTCCGACATTGGAAGATCCCACAATATAGACATTTCTATTGCCTTTATATTGATATATTTTTTCCATTAACTCATCAAAATTATCACCGAACTTCGCTGATAAAAGTACAGAATCAAGCACAGTAAACCCCTGAGCGTTGAGCATAACCTGAAGCCAATTCAATATCCTTGAAGGTTTAACATTCTTTGGCATCAAATCCATTTTATTACCAACAAGAATAACGTCTTCATTTCCTGTAAGTTCTTTAATAGCTGGAACGAATGAACCAGAAAAATCGAAGATATCAACAATCTTGACGATTAGTGCATCTTCTGATTTGATTTTATCGATAACCTGTAAATAATCCGAGTTAGATACTGTGTATGGAAAGCTTTCAGAATAATGTCTAATCCTAAAACATCTTTGGCAAACAATTTCATCGACTCTTTTAGAAATCAATAAATCGTCACTGACATACCCAGGCAACTTATCATCTTTGTTTTGTATTAATGCTCCACATCCCTTGCAAAACAGTTCTGCCATCTGCCTACCTCTTCTCCTGTAAATTTAGTCTATCGTAAAACTCCTTGTCCGTTCTCTTCAGTCTTTGTAAGATTTTCTTCTCTAAATGACGATTATATTTTGTGTACCATTTTTCACTTTTTCTTTTAATTGCGTCAACTACAATAACATAGAAACCCATTCTTTTCCCACCCAAAACGTCGGTCATAAACTGGTCTCCGATAAGGCATACTGTTTTCGGATCTGGATGTCCTACTTTTTTTAACGCTCTTCTAAATCCAGATTTTAATGGTTTTTGGGCACTGTAGACATATCTGCTCTCTACCATATCTGCAAATAGTTTTACTCGACCTTTTTTGTTGTTGGAGATGATAAAGACTTGAAAACCTAAGTTATGTAAATTCTTAAAAAGTTTCAGAGTCAATTCATCGGCTTCACTTATGTCGTAAGGAATTAAGGTATTATCAAGATCAATGAATATATTCTTAATACCTTTTTCTAATAAATCATTAAAATTTATATCAAAAACTGTCTTTTGATAGTCGTCTGGATAGAAATTTTTCTTTTTAAATAGCAGTTCAATCATGTTTTCCCTCCAAATATCAATTATATTATACCTAATAAATTAACAAATGTCTATTTTTTTTCAAGGCTACTGGCAATATAAGACTTTGCGAAAATTTTTGAAAATAATAGACCTTAAATTTACTTCAAGGTCTATAATTGGTAAAGTTTTAAAATTTTTGTAAAATCACTTCTAATTCTCTTATAATTTGGCTCATATTTCAAGAGAATGTCATAAAACTCTTTTTGATGATTTTTGACTTTAAGATGCACTATTTCATGAATCAAAACCGC
>JAVEQW010000023.1:0-14025 GCA_034007385.1 Candidatus Izemoplasmatales bacterium | reverse complement strand
CCAACAATATCGTTAACTTGTTTAGATATCTTTGATAAATCTTTCATCTTAGTAACGAACTTGTCACCAGAAACCAAATTTCCCACAACATACTTATATTTTAAATGAGTAAGAACTTGCTCTGCCTTTGCTAGATACTTTTCAGATATGTTTACCATTAAAGGATCACTACCCATTTGACCGTATGGAACATCATCAATTTCTGTTAAAGAAACATCAAAATACGCAATACCTTTTGCAATTATGATATCTCCTACTTCAACAGGCGACAATCCTCCTGCTACACCGCTGTTGATTATCAGTCTTACCCCATAATGTTCAGCTAAGATGGTTGCGGTAATCGCGGCATTGACCTTACCGATTCCTGATTTAACAATAACCACATTATGGGTTTTTATTTTACCAACATAGAAGGTTTTATCCGCAATAATATCAGTTCTGGAAATAATCATATTTTGAAAGAAGTGATGTAACTCATAATCTATAGCGCCTATAATTCCAATCATCTTATTCAACTCCTACATAAAAAGAGAAAAAAAATATTTTTCTCTTACTATTTTACTTCAAGAATTTCTACAGTTACTTCTTGTCCGGTTTCAGATTTAAAAGTTAATACTTTCCCTTTTTTGGCTCCAATTATCGCTTTTCCAAGCGGTGATTCATTAGATACCTTCTTTTGCATTGGATTAGCTTCTAAACGACCTACAATGGTAAACTCCATAATACGGTCTGTATCAAGAAACTTAACTTCAACAGTCTTACCCATTCCAATAACTCTTGAGCGATTGTTTTCTTTAATGATTTCTGAATTCTTAAGAATGTTTTCGATTTCTTTGATTCTAGCCTCGATTCTTGCTTGTTCATCTCTAGCAGCATCATAATCAGCGTTCTCAGACAAGTCACCTTGAGCTCTTGCTTCTTTTAAAGCCTCTAAATTTGCATTTCTTTTCTCGCCTTTTAACTCTTCTAATTCGGCTTTTAATTGTTCAAATCCGGCTTCGGTTAATTTATAAGTATTTTCCATATTTAACTCCTTTTTTAACGTTTATTATTATAACATAAATTATTGGTTTAAGATAGTGAATATTTTAGCCTTAATCAAATCCACTGCAACGTCATGAGAGTAATCATTTGGGATAATAATATCAGCATATCTTTTGGTCGGTTTAACGAATGCATGATGCATTGGTTTAACAGTACTTAAATATTGGTTTAGAACATTATCCAATGTTCTTCCTCTTTCAGTTGTATCTCTTTTGATTCTTCTTATTAAACGAATATCATCATCTGCTTCGACAAAGATTTTGATATCAGCTAGATTTCTGATTCTTTCGTCTTCGAGGATTAATATTCCTTCTAAGATGATAATTTCTGCTGGATAAACCTTCTCTGTTATCTTTGTTCGGTTTAACTCCACGAAATCATAGGTTGGCTTGTCAATCGATTTGCCGTTAACAAGATCCAAAACTTGAGAATAGAACAAATCATTATCCAGTGATAATGGATGGTCGTAGTTGATTCTTCTTCTTTCTTCAATAGTCATTTCACTTTGATCTTTATAGTAATCGTCATGCCTGATTACCTCTACTTTTTCTGTAAGGAAATTGCTTATGATTTTATTAACTACTGTGGTCTTGCCAGATGAAGATCCACCGGCAACGGCTATAATTACTGGTTTACTCATAACTTACCTTCCGTATCATACTATATTTTGGCACTTCAATATTAAAGTTTAATAGTAATTTTTGCAGCGGATGTCTTGCTGCATCTAACTCCTCAAGTTCTTTAGACAGAATTTTATCTACTTTAAATTGGACAGTATTCTTATCTGGAGTGAAGATTTCTAAAGTATCTCCTGGACTAAAGAAGTTTCTTTGTTCAATCATTAATTGTTTGTTATCTTTATCATATCCGATAACCATACCGACAAATTCTTTTGTGGGAATCTCGCTTCTTTGATTATACAGTTGTTCTTCTATAGTGGTATCTCCTTTAAAGAAACCATGTGAAGTTTGACGATTTTCTGCCTTTTTAATCTCGTCTTGATAGAACTTTAATTCCTTCATATGGCCGCTATAATAATCATCAATCAACATCCGATAAGCGCTGACAACAGTTGCGATGTAATGGATTGATTTCATTCTTCCTTCTATCTTTAAAGAGCTAATACCAATCTCTAACAAATCTTTAACAAACTCAGTCGCATCCAAATCCTTAGATGACATTTGAAAATCGTAATCATTCGACAATAATTCATGATCTTCATATAGGTTGTATAACCAGCGGCAAGTGTGAGCACATCCGCCTCTATTTGCATCTCTCAAACTAGTATAGTTAGATAATGTACATCTGCCGGAATACGAAACACACATACCGCCGTGAATAAAGACTTCCAAATCAGCTTCGCTTTTTTCTTGGACCAATTTAATTTCTTCAAGCGATAGTTCTCTAGCTAGAACAACTCTTTTTATGCCTTCATCGTAAAAGTAGTTTGCCAAATAAGAATTTGTCAAAGAAAACTGTGTCGATAGATGTATCTCAAGATTTGTTATAGCTTTAGCTCTTTCAACTACTATCATTGAAGAACAAATAATCGCATCAACCTTGATGCTGTCCAAATAACGTAAATAATCATCTAAACCGATTGTATCGTCATCATGAAACACAATATTCATTGTTACATAAACTTTCTTCTTTAAATCATGGGCGAAGTCAACTAGTTCTTTAATTGTATCCAAGTCAAAATTAGATGCTCTAGCTCTTAAAGAAAACTGTTTACCCCCGATATAAACTGCATCAGCACCATATAGTAAGGCAATTTTAGCCTTTTCAAGGCTTCCTGCCGGCGCTAGTAACTCAGTTCTCATTTAATTCACCTTTTAATTTCTCGGTATATTGATAATAAAAGCCTTTATTATAATGCTTCTCGTATTTGCTTAAAAACTCATTCACAAAATTTTGATTCTGATAAGCTCTAATACTATCATAATACTCTTCATCATCCATAAAGATTCTTTCGATGAAAAAATCATCCAAACCAGTCCTTAAAACTTCAATTTCATCAAATGAACTCAAGGCTTTATCTCTAAAGATATGGGTTCCTGACTCATCTTCTAAGATAGGATAGAAACTATCGGGACGCATTTCTTCCTTTATCCTGAATTTATCATTATTCTTGATTTTTTCCTTAACAACATTCTTAAAGATAAAATAATTTGTTATCAACTTTCTCTTTGAGTAAAACATATCTAAATAGCCATGGCCTACTAAGGAAAGTTCACATTTTTTATTAGTAAAAATCTTTTTGATTTCCTCTAAAGTTATCTCCTTAGAGATTGTAATGCCTTTAATCTGTTTCATAAAAAAGTATTCGTTATCAAAACTATTGGTATTCATTGTTCCGGGTTGATAGATGATCTTTTCTTTTAATCCTTCTTCATCAGCTAAAATCATCATCGTAATATCACCGACAACTATTCCGGATATTTTCTTATCTTTAACTGTTTTCAAAAGTTGTTTCACTAAAGGAATATCTTCTTCATGAATCATCTTATTCATCAATATATATACGTCTTTTCCAAATCCGATTATTTCGTCCAAATCATTAAACAAATCTTTGTTTAGAGCCCTTACAGATAAAGGCGTATCGACAAGAAAACAATCAACTTTTAAGTTGATTAGTTTTTCAATCTCTGTTATTTTTTTTAATCTAGCTACAATCTTCATTAAAAACTACCCTTTTTTAATTGATATTGATAATCCGTCACCAATCTCATAAATATAACTTTCAAAATCATCGTGCTCAATTAATTTATGATTAAAATCATCAATCTTTTTAACCAAGTTCTTCAGTCTCTTCGAATCAATTTCATCTTGATTTTCAATCATTCCATGAAAAAGCAAGTTATCACAAATAACTACTCCTCCTGAAATCAAATTGTTTTTGAATCTATCTAAAAACTTTAAATATTGCCCTTTAGCCGCATCAATAAAGATTAAATCAAACATATCATCAAGTTCAACTTCTAGTGCATCACCTTTAATCAAATTGATTCTTCCATCTAATCCAGCCTTCTTAACATTATTAAAAGCTCTTTGGTAACTAATTTCATCTCTTTCAATTGTTGTAATTATTGAATCGGTGTTTAATGCCATCATAATAGCACTATAACCAATTGCCGATCCAATTTCAAGCACTTTTTTTGCTTTGGCAATTCTAATTACTTGTATCAAAAAACTCAATCCTTCATCAGAAATTATTGGGGTTTTGAGTTCCTTAGCCTCAAGCAAAACATCTTTAACCAAATCGCTATTAGGCAATTTATTCAAAGAGTTCAAGTACTTATTCATGTTTGTGGTCGTGTTCCTCTTCCGCTTCCTCTTGATCTTCTAAGAAACTTTCCAAAACTTCTTCAATCAAATCCCATTCTTCATCGGTTTCAATTGGATTTAAATTACCTTCATCTCCATCTTCAGGATTGAAACTAGCTGCGAAATACTCACCTGTTTCATCATCTTTCAATTGGTAAACCAAATAGCTTTTGCCGAATTCTTCAGATTCAAAAGTCATAATGATCATTGCTTCTAATTCATTTCCTAACTCATCCGTAATTATTAAAGTATCATCGTATTCATTCATTTTATAAATCTCTCTTTCTGCTATCCAAATAGCTTTGTAATATTATTGTGGCTGCCACAAAGTCAACCTTTGTTTTTCTTTTCTTTCTGCTTAAATCGGCTTGAATCATCAACGACTCAGCCATTTTCGAAGTCAATCTTTCATCCCATAGAATGACTGGTTTATTAAATTTAACTTCTAACATTTCTTTGAATCTGATGGAAGCTTGAGCTTGAAAGCCTAAACTCCCATCCATATTCTTAGGTAATCCTAAGACAAACGTTTCGATCTCTACATCTTTTAGTATAGCAAATAATTCCTTAATTGCATACTCGAAATCATTATTTAAAAAGGTAATTGTAGTAAGTTTTGTAGCAATTGTCATTGATGGATCCGATACTGCAACACCTAGAGTTTTTGACCCTAAATCCAAACCTACAATTTTCATAGAACTATTTCCTTTACTCTTATAAGAGCATCTTTGATTTTTGAGACGTCTTTTCCACCGGCTTGAGCAAAATCAGGTCTTCCACCGCCGTTACCACCACAGATTATTGCTGCTTCTTTGACGATTTGTCCTGCATTCAAAGTTTTCACATTGCTCTTAGCGACAAAGATTACTTTATCTTCGATGCTAGAAGCTAGAAAAACAAAATCAACACCGTTATTTGCCATCGCCTCATCCGCAAGTTGCTTAAGTGCAGACCCATTGATATTATCAAGTTCAGCTACAATCTTGTTATTTATCACATATTTGCTGAAGTCAGATACTGAAGCTTTAGCTTTTTCTTCCTTCAAATGATTATATGCCTTTTCCAATTCTTTTACTGCAACTTGTGCCTTATGAAGTTCTTCACGTTTATTGATAACGTCTTTGTAACTGCCTAATTGCTCATCATTCTTTTTGAAATCAAAATCAATCTTTATATCTTCATCTTTAGCGCTTGAAAGAATCTTATTGGCTTTAATCATCAAATTATCGATGTCTTGATTCAATCCGACTAAAGACTCATCCAATTTTTCTACCATAACATTTACTAAAGCTTCAATACGATAAATTCCTGAGCCAATTGAAGATAATGACTTTATTGCAAATTTTTCAATATCAGCTATATCTTTAACGTGAGTCCCGCCACATAAGTCAAGTGTATATTTTAGATCAATTGTTCTAACTTTATCACCGTACTTTTCTCCAAATTCAGCAATTGCCCCTAAATTCTTAGCTTCTTCAACACTCATGATCTTAGTGGATGATTTATAAGAATCCTTAATCATTTCATTAACGATCTTTTCGATTCTCAATATCATTTCATCACTAATATTTTCATAATGATTAAAGTCGAATCTCAAACCGTCATAACTAACTTGAGAACCCTGTTGAGAAACATGGTTTCCTAATGTGTCTCTTAAAGCTTTAAACAATAAATGCGTTGCCGAATGATGATACTCAGTCAATTCTCTTCTTCTAGAATCAACCTCTGCAATAACTTTCATTCCTTCATAATTCAAAGATAATTCTTCATCAACTTTGTGTAAAAACTGACCATTAGGCATCTTTTCAACGTCTATGACATTTAAAATTATTTTGTCATTATAGATTTTACCTTGATCGGCTAATTGCCCACCTGAAGTTGCATAAAAAGGTGTCTTGTCAAGAACTAACCCTTCATTGAAAACCTTGATGATAGTTGCGCTTGATTTAGTTGTCTCATATCCGACAAATTCACTTGGCATCACAAAATTCAAGAACTCTTCATTTTGCCCCATCATCGAATCGGTTTCTGCTCTTGCTTTTCTAGCTCGATCTTTTTGTTTCTCCATCTCATTTTTAAAACCTAATAAATCTACTTTATAGCCTTGCTCCAAAGCATATTCTTCAGTCAATTCTAATGGGAATCCATAAGTATCATATAACAAGAAAGCATCTTCGCCACTAATGGTTTTATACTGGGAGTTACCCATAATCTCATTTAACTTCTTTTCGCCAGACAACAGGGTTTCCAAGAATTTATTCTCTTCAGTTTCAACTATCTTTTTAACAATAGCAATCTTACTATCAATATATGGATAAAACGGTCTTAAAACTTCTACAACTTCATCAACCAAGCTAACTAAAAACGGTTTTTCAATTTTTAATTGTTTTCCATATTTTACAGCTCTTCTTAAAAGTCGTCTTAAAACATAACCTCTGCCTTCGTTACTTAACATAGCTCCGTCACTGATAGCCATAGTAACAGTCCTAATATGATCAGCAATAACCTTAAAAGCTTTTTGACCTTGATATTCAACATTAGCAATTTCACTAATCTTATTAATAATCGGCATAAAGAGATCGGTTTCAAAATTGGTTTTTGCACCTTGAATTACCGAAGCGAATCTTTCTAAACCAGCTCCTGTATCAATATTTTTTGAAGGTAGCTCTGGATATTTCTCTCTATCTAAACCTTCAATAGCGTTATACTGTGATAACACGATATTCCAAAGTTCTACGTAACGGTCATTCTCAATATCTTTTTTGATTGACTCGGTAGTAAAGTCACCGAACATTTCTCCACGGTCATAGAAAATTTCCGTACATGGACCGCAAGGACCTGATCCAATTTCCCAGAAATTTCCTTCTGATGGAATCAAGTGTTCTTCACTTATTCCCAAATCTAACCATCTTTGTTTTGTATCTAAATCTGTTGGATAATAAGTAAAATATAGTTTTTCGATTGGAAAGTTAAAATAATCTTCGCTGGTTAAAAGCTCAAAACCATATTCAATTGCTTCATCACGGAAGTAATCGCCAATTGAAAAATTACCCATCATTTCAAAGAATGTATGGTGTCTGGCTGTATTACCAACATTTTCGATATCGTTGGTTCTTATACATTTTTGAACATTAACGATTCTTGGGTTCTTTGGAACTACTCTTCCATCAAAATATTTCTTTAAAGCCGCAACACCTGAGTTCATCCATAAAAGCGTTGGGTCATTATTCGGAATCAAAGAAGCTCCTTCTTCAACCGAATGACCTTTTTCTTTAAAAAATCTTAGCCAAGTGTTTCTAATTTCATTTCCCGTTAAATATTTCATATTCAATCACCTCTTGCATATAATAAATACTAAAAAAGAAAATCGTCCCTTAAAAAACAAAAGGACGATTAAACGCGGTACCACCTTAATTCCAGCTAATAAAATAACTGGCACTTAACATCTCTTAACGCGAGACTACGTGTGGTTTTTCCACCTCTCAGAAGGAGCTTCATAAATATCTTGTTTGTTTAGTTTCACCAACCCTAAACTCTCTTCCTTTGTTACAAAATATTACTACTTATCTTCGTCTTTGATTTACTTAATGATTATACAATAAATCTCTTCTTTTTGCAAATAGATTACAAAAAATCTGTTATCTTTACTTGATTTATTTCTTGATCGATAATCGTATCTTCCAAAAATGCTTTTAATAGTGTATTTCTCTTGCGATCTTGTCCTAAAACTCCACGACGATAACTTTCAAAATCACCAATTAAAATTAACATTTCTTTGGCTCTTGTTACACCAGTATACAATAGTTTCCTTTTCAACATAATCGTATAAGCTTTTGATAAAGGCATGATGACTGCTTTGAATTCAGAGCCTTGAGATTTATGAATTGATACTGCATATGCAAGAGTAAGATTCTCTAAATCTTTAGTTGAGTATTTAACGATAATCTCTGAAAAATCAACTATCAATTCATCATTAGGAGTAATGCCGATTACAACGCCTTGGTCGCCATTCATAATATTATCTTCCGGTTGATTAACGAGTTGCATTACTTTGTCGCCATACCAAAATTCTTTATCTTTATACTTAACCGCAAATTTCTGATTATCTTTATTAAAGGCAGACTGTATCAAAGAATTGATTCTGTCTATTCCGTTAAAACCTTTGTAAACAGGAATCAAAACTTGGATATCATTGATCAAATCATATCCTTGATCGATTAATTGAGCGATTTTTTCCAAAATTCTCGCACCGATAACATCATCTCTAGCATTTAAAAATTGCTTATCTGGATAGTTATGAAAGAAATTCTCGTTTATATTCTTATTTAAAATATCGTAAGCTAAAGATATGATATGCGAATCACTGGCTTGTCGATGAATGATATCAAGTTCAATCACATTAAATAAATCAGATTCAATCAGGTTGTTCAGTACATCGCCAGGACCTACTGAAGGCAATTGATTTGCATCACCCACAAAAATAACTTTTGTACTTTTCCCAATGGCTTGAAATAATTTTCTCGCCAGTAATGTATCTAGCATACTCGCTTCATCGACGATTAAAATTCTAGCTTCTAACTCGTTATATTCATCAAACTTAAAATTGCCTTCGAAATCATAGCCAAGTAATTTATGAACAGTGGTTGCGGTTAAACTTGTAGCTTCACTTAAACGTTTAGCAGCTTTTCCTGTAGGCGCAGCCAACTTAATCAAATCGTCATCAACCATTTTATTATGAAGCCATTTATAGATATCAATTACACCTTTTATCACGGTGGTCTTACCTGTACCTGGGCCTCCAGTAATAATAGAAAAATTGTTGTTTAAAGCAGTGTAAATCGCTTTTTTCTGAGCTTTTGTATAAGTGATGTCGTTTAAGCTTTGGAAGTCTTCAATAAGATTTTCAAACTCCTCTTTACTTAATTCGTTGCTTTCAATTTCATTGATACTTTTTACTTTTTTTGCTAAATAACCTTCGGCTTGATAAAGATATTTAAGAGCGATTTTTTGATCAACCTCAATAATTCTTTTCAGTTCTAAAAGGCTCTTAATCTGTTCTTCGACCAACTCTTGTTCAACGTGAAAATCAGGATGTGAGTTTAAAAACTTTAGTGTGTAATCAATTAAATGATCTTTCTCTAAATAAGTATCACCAAATTTATTCATGTACTCTGTCAACAAATAATAAATCACAGCCGATATTCTTAATGGCGAATCATACTCAAACCCAATCTTCAAACCGATTTCATCAGCTCTTTTAAAACCGATGCCTTCTATATGATCCATCAAAACATATGGATTTTCTTTAATGATATTGATCGTTCCTAAGCCGTAATGAGAAAAAATCCTCAATGCCATTTTTGGAGAGATGTCGAAACTATATAGCCATACCAAAGTGTTTTCCATCTCTTTATTCTCAACAACTTCTTTAAAAATTGAATCTCTGAGTTTGGCATTAACCTTTGGAACCCTATCCAAAACATACTTGTCTTCCGCAATCAAATCCAAAGCACTTAATCCTAATGTATCAATAATTCTTTCTGCTGTCTTTTTCCCTACACCTTTAAACAAATCACTAGATAAGTAATCCAATAATCCTTCATAGGTATTATCTACTATACGTTCAAACCTGTTAGCGTTATACTGGATGCCATATTTAGGGTGATTTGTAACTTCACCGAAAAAACGATAATTGACACTATGTTCTAACTTAGGAAAAAACCCACAAACAATAATTGTGGGTTCATAATGAACAATCTCTTCGTCATCAGTATCGTTAATCTTAATTTTCACTACTGAATAGGAAGTATCTTCGCTATAAAATAAATATCTTTGAATACTACCTTCAATATAACTCATAATACCTCTACTTCATGAATGTTTCGATTTCTTCAACTTCCTTAATAATCGCTTTACTTAAATTTTCATGACCGTTCTTAGTTACTAAAACATCATCTTCAATTCTAATCCCAATTGACTCTTCTTCAACATAAATTCCTGGTTCAACTGTAACAATAGCTCCTGGAGCTAATAATTCAGAATAAGTTCCTGTATCATGAACATCAAGGCCTAAGTAATGACTGACTCCATGATAATAATACTTATCAATCTCAGTCTTTTCTTTAATTAATCCTAATTTCATTGCGCCTTCTGCCAATTGGTCTTTTGCAAAATCATTTAGTTCACGAACATAAATTCCTGGTTTAACTCTTTCAATCGTCTTTTTATTTACATCTAAAACCATTTCATATAAAGCTTTTTGTCTTTCGGTAAACTTTCCATTAGCAGGGATAGTACGTGTAATGTCACCAGCGTAAAGATTTGATAAAGCTCCTAAATCTAATAATACTAAATCCCCATCTTTAATGTCTTGATCATTTTCGACATAATGTAAAATAGTCGCATTCTTACCACTGGCAACGATAGTATCGAAAGATATACCTGAAGAACCCGCTTCTTTAACTTTATACTCAAACAAAGCTTCAATACTTCTTTCATTCATGCCAGGCTTTACATTCTTCATTATAGCTTCGATTCCCACTCTAGTGTAATCTACCGCTTTTCTAACTTCATTTACTTCTGAAGGCGATTTTAATCGACGATAATTGCTGATAATTGGATTCAGATCCATAACGATTAGCTCAGGATAATTATTGATAACTTCTTCAAAATAAGTATAACTCATAGGTCTTTTCATCTTCTTATATCTGAACAAATCTAAATATAAATTGACTGGTGTTTTACTTAAAATAGCTGCACGAGAATCCGTTAGAACCCGATTCGCTAAAAAGCTTTTGAAATCCTGAACAAAAAGGATGTTCTTGACATCGATACCCGAAATTAAATTTACCTCATCTTTGGTAAGTCTTTTACCAATCCACTTATTAGAGTAATCTGTAGCTTCTTCTATGAAGATATACTCCAAATAGTTATCTCCGTCCTTAGCCATGAAAAGAATGAAGTTTTCTCTTTGCAAGCCAGTCAAATAAAAGAAATGACGGTTTGGGATATACTTATGAAATTGATCCCATGTCTTGTGCATAGCTTCTCCTGAAGACATTAATGCAAAAGAACCATCTACCAATTCATCCATTAATACCTTTCTTCTATTTATAAATTCTTGTTTATTCATATAATCACCTCTTTAGTTCTTAAAGAATATTATACCACGTTTGTTATAACAGTTCTATCTTTAACATACTTTTTATGTAAGAAAAAAGAGAGATATTCACTTAAGAAATTCTCTCTGTTTCTTCTTCATCTTTAAAAACCGAATTCTTTCTTTTTCTGCTAGCTCTTAAGTATAGTATCCACAAACCTAAAAGAATAAAATAAACCAACATCATCCATAAAACATTTAAAGGATGCGATTGAATATCAAAAACTGAACCTAAGAAAATCAAAAACAAGATAATGATAAATCTTGAGGTTACCGTTAAGAAAATATATTTGGATACCTTAACCTTTGTTAAACTCAAAGCATAATTTAAGATTGATGATGGTAAGAATGGATTAGATAAAAGCGCTAAGACAACCCAGACGTTCTTACCTTCAACCACATTTAAAAAGATTCTTCCGAATTTATTACTTTTAACTTTAACCATAAAGCGATCTGCTAAAGTGACTCTAATTATTATGAATATCAAAAACATTCCTAAAAAAGAGCCTAAGACTGATAGAACAATTGCTAGTAATGTACCTTCTAAGACTCCAAAAGCTGCAGAAAAAATACTTAAGTTAAAAGCGACTATTACCGTTAAAGGAAAAGAAGGAAGAATTGCTTCTGCGAAAGGTAAAATAACCCCAAAAAGTGGAGCTAACCAAATATTCTCTTGAATCAAAACCCTAATGGTTTCCAAAAGCTCATTAAAAAAGTTCATTCTTCTTCCTCTAATCTTTGTAGTAAAAAAGCATCACAAGGATGCTTTTAAAAATTTCTGTGATATTATTCTGCGAACACTTTTAAAGTTCTAATCATTTGGTGTGTAAATGAAGCTTCATTGTCATACCAAGTTAAAACTTTAACCATTTGTTTGCCATCAACTGTCATAACTTTTGTAGATTGTGCATCAAACAATGTTCCATAAGAAATTCCGATTGTATCTGAAGAAACGATTGGATCTTCTGTATAGCCAACTGTATCTGATTGAGCGTTTTTAACGGCTAAATTGATTTCTTCTTCAGTAACTTCTTTCTTTAACTCAACTACTAAATCAACGATAGAACCAGTAATTACAGGAACTCTTAACGCCATACCGTCTAATTTACCTTTTAAGTGTGGTAATACTAGTCCAACTGCGGCTGCTGCACCTGTTGAAGTAGGAACGATATTAGCTGCTGCTGCTCTACCTCTTCTTGTATGAATACCTTTTTTGTGAGGAATATCTAATGTTACTTGGTCATTTGTGTATGCATGAACTGTAGTCATAAAACCTTTAACAATTCCAAAATTATCATCTAAAATCTTTGCGATTGGTGCTAAACAGTTTGTAGTACATGAAGCAGCACTAATAATGTTTTCGTTACCAGTTAATGTACCATGGTTGACACCATAAACAATTGTAGGAATATTGCCTTTTGCAGGTGCTGATATTACAACTTTTCTAGCTCCGGCTTTAATGTGTTTTCCAGCGCCTTCTTCTGATACAAAGAAACCTGTACATTCTAAGACAACATCAACTTTTAAATCTTTCCAAGGAAGTAATTCAGGATCTTTTTGTGATAAAACTGGAATACGTTTTCCTTCTACTATTAAATCAGTACCTTCATATGATACTTCTCTATTATATCTACCTTGAGAACTATCATATTTTAATAAATATGCTAATTGTTCTGCATCTGTTAAATCATTAATTGCTACGATGTCAAAATCGTCATTTCCAAACATAACTCTGAATGCTAATCTTCCGATTCTTCCGAACCCATTAATTGCTACTTTTACTGACATAAAATTCTTTTCCTCCAATATTTATTTGAATACATATGTATTTTACTATAATTTTCGTTTTTTTTCAATAAACTATACTTTAATAAAGCGTTTTCAATAGGTTTTTAAAAGCCATGAAAAGAAAAAAAGCGAAATGAATTTCGCTTTTAAAAAATTAGATTTCTTTTTTTGCATCTGCCATTGCTTGTTTAATGCAATTCTTGTATTCGCAATCATCCTTGCATTCGTCACAAACGATAAATTTACGGAATTCTCTTGGAATAAATGCTCTGATTTCATCCTCGTTATATCCTGTTTGCATGATTTGCTCATTAATGATAATCGGTCTTTTAAGAATTGTAGGATTATCGATAATAAAATTCGCTAACTCCGAAAACTTCATTTCATCAGGTTCGATATTGCTTTCTTTAAAGATTTTTGATCTTGTGGAAATAATATCTTCAAAGCCGTTTTCCGAGTACTTAAGCATATTCATGATGTCATTTCTAGTTAATTTTATCCCGATAATATTTTTTTCTTTATAAGGTATTTTGTTTGTATCCAACCATTTTTTAGCTTTACGGCAAGATGAACAACTTGAACTTGTATATAATGTAATCATATGGTTACCTCACTTCCTTATAATTATATCATAATTACACGTTTTTTGAACACTTTTTTTTGCATTTAATGATATAATAAAACTAGCAAAAAATCACGGAGGTATA
>JAVEQW010000105.1:0-3464 GCA_034007385.1 Candidatus Izemoplasmatales bacterium | reverse complement strand
GCGTTAACATTCGCACCAGTAGGCATTTGAAATACAGCATAAACCAAGACGATAAACAAAACGATAAATAATGTATTAGACAATATCTTTCTCATTTTTCATACCTCTTCGTTTTGGAGATTACAGCAAAGAATAGAATTGAAGTTACTCCTGCTCCAATTGCTGCTTCGGTAATAGCAACATCAGGAGTTTTCAAAACTAACCATAAAACCGACATCATCAAAGAGTAAGCCGAGAAAAGAATCACAGCTCCTAACAAATCTTTTATTCTTCCAATTGCCAGTGCACAACAAATCAAAAACACTACAATTACCACATTGAGAATAACCATTATTTATCCTCCTCGATTTCTAGTCCTGATTCCAATCGTTTATAAGCGCTTTTAGCTATTGCATGAGCTGCAGTCGGATTGGTCAACCAAACAAAGATCAAGATCAATAAAATATTTAATGAAACAAAACTCATTCCTTGCCAGATAATCAAACCTAAAAAGATTAGTCCAGCACCCATAGTGTCACATTTGGTTGTTGCATGCATCCTAGTAAAGACATCCGGCATTCTAATTAAACCAACGACTCCAACAAAGAAAAAGAAAAGACCACTAGCAAGGCAAATTAATATAATTATATTTAGAATTATCTCTAACGCACTCATTTTCCTAGTTTTCCTTTCAATAAGAGTTTTGCCAAACCAATTGTGGCAATAAAACCTAATAAAGCATAAACCAAAGCCACATCTACATACAATACTTGTGAAGTTATCAAAGCAATCATCGCAATTATAACTGTAACTTTTGTAGATATCATATTAATCGCTACAATTCTATCTTCAGCTGTGGGACCGACAATTGCTCGATAAAGACCGACGAATGTTAATAACACTAAAATGATGGTGCTGATTAAAACTGCAGTTTCTATCATAATTCATCAACCTCCAATGCAACAAAAGCTTTCTCTAAAGAACTGGTATCAATATTTTTGACGCTATCTTTCACTAAGCCGTGGATAACAATTTCTTCCGCATCCATATCGACGGTTAAAGTTCCAGGAGTTAGAGTAATCGCATTCGCAAACAAAGCTTGATTCAACTCCTTTTTTAAAGGATTTTTTATTTTTACAAAACCTGGATCAATTGGCATTTTCTTACTCAATACAATTTTCGCCACTTCAACATTTGATTTTGCAATATTGAAAACTAAAACGAAAAACAAAACAATTAAGCGATAAATGAATCTAAATGTAAGTTTTGTCGCTTCAGAATGGTTAAACACCAAATCATAATTCAAAAAACAAACAGATGCAGATACCAATAAACCGATAATCGCTATCGTTAAATCAATTTTGAATGATAAGACGAACCAAAAAAGCAATAATAGTATAAACATAATTATTGCACCAAATTTTTTCTTCAAAGTTTATCACATCCTTAAGCTAATATGTAGAAAAATTATACTAATTTTCAGACTTCAATACTTTATAATTCAATAATTAGACAGAATATTAATAAAAATAATCAATATTACATACATTCGTATGTAATTTATAGTAATTATACTATATGTAAACAATCAGTTGAAGGCAAGTTCCAAAATAAAAAGAAAAGTCTATGAAATAGACATTTCTCTTTTTAGACAATCACGTAGGATTAGTTCGTGAAAGCCTCTTCTGTTCAGCAAAACCGATAAAACCTAAAACAATCGACGGAACCAAGTAAAAGAAAACAAGCAAAAACATAGCTGAACTTACACAATAAAGAATTGCACTTGATAAAACGAATCCACTACTCTTCATTCCAAATCCAACCCAACCTAATATAACAGCAATAATTGTAACTACTAAATGCGGAAGTAAAAATAATGTCAGTAACGCTCTAAAAAATTGTTCTCCGGCGTTATCAGATTGATTGTTGAAGTCTCTAAAACTTATAATCAAGTAAACCAAGTACGCACTTGCAATTAGCACAGATAAAAATGCAGTAATACTCCTACCTTTAAACATAAAGATCACTTCCTAGATTTTATTTTGCCAATTCATTAAGACTTAATCTTAATTTTTCAGCAATTTCATCTCTTTTCATTTCAGAAGGAAAATCACTCAAAAGAATGGTTTTTCCCGTTATTATTTGTTGCCTTTGCTTGTGATAATATAAAGGGATAAGTGGTATATGCTCTTTGTGAATCTTGTAATAAGATTGCGCCAAATAAACAATGCCGCTATGGAAAGAATCAATATGATCCAAATATCCATCTGTGCTATCTTCAGGAAAAATTAACAAAGAATTATTTACATCTAAATGTTCTATGCTAGTTCTGATAGTTTTTCTTAATCTAACGTCAGGATATGTAGGAATCAATTGAACTCCATTATATAAAATCTTTGATATTAAACCAAATAAAGTCGCTAAGATAAATGACCTGAATTTTTTATAACCCAATTTTTGTTGATAAAAAATATAATAAAGATATTTCCATCTGGAAAAATAATGCGTTGTCATTGGATAAGCGCCCCATGGAACTAGGTATTTAGGAAAATAAACACTTAGGGTTAACGGCCCTGCAGCACCGCTGTGATTAGCAAAATAGACAGCTTTTTCCGGTAGTTTTTCATCGTATAAGATGAGTTCTGGTTTTTTTCTCACTTTCCTAATTATCGATTTAATTAATCTCAAAAACCAATTATGCTTCGTTATAGTCTTGATTTGTTTCATAAATCCCCCTCATAAAAGTAGTTTTCATTTTCTTTTTCTATATATATTCCACATGCCTAAATATTCAAAACCTAATCTTTTGTATATACTTCCTGCTTCAGGATTATCATAAAACAAACATAAGCTTTTACTTTTTCCCAACAAGTAGATTTTCATTAGTTCTTCTAAAAGGCTTGATGCTAAACCCAACTTTCTATAATTAGGGTGAGTACCTACAGATACAACCATAGCCGATTTTGTAGTTTCTGCAGTAGTTGCGACAGATGAAATTATTTTACCGCCATCTTCAATATAAAGTGTCACACCCATATTTATCGAGTTTAATTTAGCTGAAATGAAATTATCCAAATCGCTATGATAGGGAGCGAACTCTTTTATTTTTTGAAACAAATAAAACAACTTTTCGGCTTCTTCTTTCCTTTTTAATCGCTTAATCTCAAACGGGAAAGTTTTATTACTATTATTAAATGTTTTAGCTTCAACGAAATACATTACATCCTTTTTGAAATCATTTATATAAGGCTCGATATCATTAAACAATTCTGCTTTTCCACTAAGGAAATCAAATGGGTCTTCTTTAAATATTCTTAAGTAATCTTTATTAAACTCTTCATTAGTTGAGTAATATATCGCATTGTTCCTATATCTTAAGAAAATGCTTATATAGTTACCAAAAATATCAAAATCTGCATATACTCTTTGAAAATCCTTATCAAATCCAAAAGACTCAATATCACCAATAGGAAAAATATTGAATG
>JAVEQW010000104.1:0-3500 GCA_034007385.1 Candidatus Izemoplasmatales bacterium | reverse complement strand
AAGAAAAAAATAGCGTTTTTTTTATTGAGTATGATATTATATTTAAGAATAGGAGTGATTTATATGAAAAAGCTAGTGGGAAACTTGTTGTATGGTCAATCAGGTGGGCCAACTGCAGTAATTAATTCAAGTGCTTATGGCGTAATTAAAGAAGCGCAAAGACAAAAAGAATATATTCATGATGTCTATGTAATGAAACACGGTATAGAAGGTGCTTTGAATGATGACCTATTAAAAATTACTGATAAGGATGAAGAAAATGTTGATTTACTAAAACATACTCCCGGATCGGCTTTTGGTTCAGTTAGACATAAGTTGCCTGATTATAAAGAGGATGACTCTAAATATGTAAGGTTATTGTATATATTCAGAAAATATAATATTCGTTATTTCCTTTATAATGGGGGTAATGATTCTATGGATACTTGTTCTAAGATAGCTGAGTATATGGATACTATAGATTACGATGTTAGAATAATTGGTATACCTAAGACGATTGATAATGATTTGCCATTTACCGATCACACTCCTGGGTTTGGTAGTGCAGCTAAGTTTATTGCAAATACGGTGATGGAAGTACATTATGACATGTTGGCTTATCCAAAAGGAAAAGTTACTATTATTGAGATAATGGGTCGTCATGCGGGTTGGTTAACAGCTTCAAGTGCTTTGGCTAGTTTAAATGGATTTGGTCCAGATTTGATATATTTACCAGAGATTCCTTTTTCAATTGAAAAATTTAAAAAGGATGTTTTAGAGGTTTATAGTAAGAAGAAACAATGCTTAGTAGCTGTTAGTGAAGGTATAACTAATGAAGATGGAGTTTTTATCTCTTCAAGTTCGGGAATGAAAGATGCTTTCGGGCATTTCCAATTAGGAGGAGTTGCTTCTAAGTTAGCTCAAACTGTACAAAATGATTTAGGTATTTCATCAAGATCTGTTGAGTTTGGATCTACTCAAAGAGCTGCCGCTCACATCCAAAGTTTAACCGATGTCAATGAGGCGATTAAGTGCGGTGAAGAAGCGGTTAAGGGAGTTATTTCCGGTAGAAATAAAGTAATGGTTGTGATGAGAAGAAGTTCTGAGGGACCTTATAATATTGAGTTTGGATTTTATGATTTATTAGCTTGTGCTAATGTTGAAAAGAAGATTCCGGATAATATGATTAACAAAGACGGAAATGGCGTTACTAAAGCATTTATCGATTATGCTTTGCCTTTAATTCAAGGTGAAAATAAGAGTATCTATGTTAATGGTGTTCAACAGTTTTCAAAATTTAAATAATGCCTTTTTTTAAAGAGGCATTTATATGCGGCTGTGGCGGAATGGTAGACGCGCTACTTTGAGGGGGTAGTATCCGTAAGGGTGTGTGAGTTCAACTCTCATCAGCCGCACCATTGAATCTTGAAATGACTCATGTTTTGAGTCTTTTTATTTTTCATATTAAAATATAGTGCATAAAGTGGTAAAATATGCACTGTAATGATAGAGGTAAAAATATGAATAAAACTATTCTTTTAACTGGCGCAACCAATGGCATTGGTTACGAAATATTCAAAGCTTTGATCAAGCGAGGAGATCATGTTCTTGCGGTAGGGTCAAACAAGGAAAAATGTGCCCGAATAGAGCAAAGTTTTCACGAAGAATTTCCGAACGCATTCTTCAGGATTTTTGCTTGCGATTTGTCATCTCAAGCAGCTATACAAAATTTAACTACGGAGATTATAACTTACTTATCAAACAAAAATCTTAACAAAATTGATTGTTTGATCAATCACGCCGGGAGCGTCATGGATCACTTGCAGATGACGGTTGATGGCATTGAGTATCAATTCGCTTTGAATCACCTGGCAACAATACAATTAACGGAAAATCTCTTGTCTTATACCGAAGACGGATTGGTTGTTTTTACCGGTTCCACCTCTCATTATAAAGCCAAAATACATTGGCGCAACTTGGAATTCAAGAAAGGTTTTTACCGTATCTTTGGTAGTTACCGTCAAAGCAAATAGGCAAATGTAATGATGGCAAAATACTATAATTATCTTTGGGAAGGTACTGACAGGCGTGCTTATGTCATCGATCCGGGTTTGGTGAAAACCAATGTTGGCACCAAGAATATGAAGGGATTGCCAAAATTGGTATGGAATATCGTCAAACGTAAAGGCGATGATCCAACTGTGCCGGTTGCGACATATCTTCATGTCATTGACAATCGACCAGAAGGTTTTTATTTCCGGGACCAAAAAGCAATTAGCTATAATAAAGCAGTTGATGATTTAAAAGCATGCGAAAAACTGTATCAAATATCCAAAACTAAAATTAAGTTCTAGAAGAAAATCACATAGTGTGATTTTTTCTTTTTTAGAAAGATTAATTTGTGTCAGCAAAGGAATAATCAGGAAAATTTATGTTTTAATTGACAATGTTCTGGTTTGTTTATATAATGTTCTTTGACTGTCTATAGGAGGATTTTAATGAAAGATATGAAACTGGCAAATCCCGCACCACTTGGGCTTTTGGGATTTGGATTGACAACAATTTTACTTAACTTGCACAACCTTGGTTTAATACCACTTTCAATGGTAATAGTGGGTATGGGAATCGCTTTTGGTGGTTTTGCACAAATCGTCGCGGGAATTCTCGAATTCAAGCAAGGAAATACTTTTGGCGGCACGGCTTTTACTGCTTATGGAGCTTTTTGGTTCAGTTTGGTAATCATCTGGTATTTTCCAAAAGCCATTAACGCAGCCGATCTGACATCAATGGGTTTTTATCTATTGTTATGGGGACTTTTTACAGCGTTCATGTTTATCGGAACGTTAAAACATTCACGCTCAACCCAAGTTATCTTCGGTTCATTGGCTATCTTGTTCTTCCTGTTGGCATTAGGTGATT
The DNA here is from genome assembly GCA_034007385.1 of Candidatus Izemoplasmatales bacterium. Taxonomy (GTDB): domain Bacteria; phylum Bacillota_I; class Bacilli_A; order Izemoplasmatales; family Hujiaoplasmataceae; genus UBA2289. The sequence goes on along the minus strand of JAVEQW010000104.1, from coordinate 602 downwards.
TTACTGGCATTACTATCATCACAAGAATAGCGGGAGCAGTAGGTGTTTTTACTGGTTTTTCTGCATTTTATGGAGCAATGGGCCAAATCATCAACGGCGAATTCAATAAAAAAATTTTCCCACTATAAGCAAGTATATTGTTACAAACAAAAGACTCTCGCAAGAGTCTTTTTTCATTTCTTATAAATTAATTTGAAATCTTCAAATACCACCAACATGTCTTCATTGAATTCATAACCTAATTCCTTACCTTCAGCTTTGAAAAACTTCATATGACCTTTTTGCCAAGACTCCAAATGATCATCTTCGCCTTCTCTTTTAACGATTTCATAAGTCATCTCCTTAAAAGGCAAAATGGTCACATTGGTAGTTTCGACTACACCTTTAGGATTGCCAAAAAAATCGGTGACGATATTTAAATCTCCAACTTTAGGCAAGGGACTATTTTCGACTATAAAGGCTTGGTAACTGCTGGCAGTTGCTTGTTTTTGACCAATCAAGACCAATCGCAATAGTTCATTTGCCCAATACTCGGTCCTTTCGAAATGATAGGCGTCACAATATTTAGTATCTTGATTTCTTTTTGTCTCATTTAAAAAATC
>JAVEQW010000103.1:1456-3511 GCA_034007385.1 Candidatus Izemoplasmatales bacterium | reverse complement strand
TAAAGAAAACGACTTAGAAATCTAAGTCGTTTTTTCTACATTTTTTCTAAAGCAATTGTATTGGTTTTGCCAATTTCTGTTTTAGGTAGCGAATCTAGTTCAACAATAACTTTTGGAACTGCATATGGCCCAAGGTTTGATTTGATAATACTTTTTAACTTTTCATCATTGATTTTAGGTTTGTCTTTATTCCAAACAATGAAAACTTTTACCATATTTCCTTTTTCTTCATCAGGGATACCGATAGCGGCTACTTCATCAACACTTTCAAAACTCATTAATAGATTTTCAATTTCTGCTGGCAAAACAGGCATTCCGGATACTTTGATGATTCTTTTAAGCCTTTGTTTAAAATGGACGTATCCATTTTCATCAATATAACCGAAATCTCCTGTTAATAGCCACTTCTTCTTATTTTTAACTATTATTGTATTTTCAGTAGCTTCTTTATCATTAAGGTATCCGTTCATCATAGTTGGTCCAGAAACAACGATAATACCATCTGTGTTTTCAGGAAGAAACTCCTTGGTTTCCACATCTACTATCGCCATTGAGATACCCGGCAATGGTCTTCCTACCGAGTCTTGATTATGATTTTTTAAAGTATTAACAGCACAGACTGTTACTACTTCTGTTAGACCATAACCTTCTAAAAGTCTTGCGCTTGAACCTACGTATTCCATAGCTTTATCAAATCGAAGTTTTAAATCTTTAGCTACGTAATCACCACCGATAAAGCATTGGTCGATATTTTTAATATTCTTATGAGTGAAACCTGGGTTCTTTAATAACGCTTCAAATAAAGAAGGAACCCCTATAACATAATTCACTTGATTGTTCTTTATCAGTTTTACGGTTTCATCAGCATTAAATTTCGGCATTAAAGTGTCAACTCCACCGAATCTGAGCATCCCGTGGATTCCCATACAAAGACCAAAACCATGAAACATTGGCAAGACTCCAAGCATATGTTTATTAGTGAAATCCTTAATTCCCATAACATAACTAACTTGTGAAGCCAAATAGTTAATTGCATAATTTGAGAGTTCAATTGTTTTTGGTTCTCCAGAAGTTCCGCCGCTGTGGAGATACACTGAAGTTATTGTTGGTTCTGTTTTCACTTTATCAGCTTTAAACTTCGAGTATAAAGAGTTGAACTTAATGACTTTATCTGAATACTCAATATTAGCTAACTTCTTACGGTTAATAACTTTGTAACCAATTTTCTTAATAGTATTGAAATCATTCACTGGTGAAACTAAGATTAAGAGGACACCGTCTTCTAATAAGTCTTTATAATGATCGTAGAAAGTATCGAGAATGATTAAAACTTTACTTCTAGTTTTCGACATGAAATTTTGCATTTGTTTTATTGGAGTTATCGGGTGAACCATATGTGCTATAATTCCTAGTTTATTCACTGCATAAAAACTATAAATTGCCTCAAAGACATTTGGCAAAGCCATAGTTATCACTTCACCTTGTTTAATTCCTAACTTATTGATTCCATTAGCAACTGCATCAACTTTTTCTATTAGTTGATGATAGTTGATGTATTTTCCCATAAAAAGCAAAGCATTATTGTTGGGATTATTATTTCTTGATTCTAATAATGCTTCATATAAACTATAGTCTGATTTCATAATTACCTCCAATATTTATATACGTCTAAATATATATGATTTTGCTTGAATTTGATATTTAGGTCCTTTCATGGTTTTGATGACTTTGTCAATATCAATATTATTTTTCCTTTTGAAAGTAAAATATTTTGATAAGTTTGTTTTTGTTATCTCATCATCTTCTAAGACAACGCCTATGAAATCAAAGTCATCATCCATATATGCCAAAGTAGCATCTCCATGACTATCATTAGCTAGCAATATTCCGTTTTTTTTAAGATATTCTTTTGTTGCTTGACCAACAAAACCTGCAAATTGTGAAATTATCATGTCGACTGGCTCAATTTTCAATTGAGAATAGTAGTCATCATAGATGAATTCAAAATCTGGTTTTTCCGAATATATTTTTTTGTTGACTAAGTAATTGTTAATA
>JAVEQW010000103.1:0-1356 GCA_034007385.1 Candidatus Izemoplasmatales bacterium | reverse complement strand
ATAAATGAATGATGCCAAAAACGATTAATGCATTGGTCATGAAATTTTCAAGAATAATAGTTACAACTGTTATTGCTAAAGCCACTCCTAAGAGTTTAAGACCTCTAGAAAGGTTGCTTTTACTAAAGGTATAACTAATTCCTGAGACAATTAAGAAAACACTGACAAAAAAGAAATGACCGTAAAACCTTAGTCCAGAAGACCAATAATCATTACCTATATCTTTTAGAAAGTTGAATATTGAATTGTTAACATTGTAAAAATTGCCAAAAAGTGAGGGCAAAATCGCAAAGTCATACATTAGATGATCAAAAATCATCATAATTATCGCAAATCCTCTTAAAAAGTCTAGTTCCCATATTCTTCTTTTCATGTTTACACCTCGAGTATTATAAAAATATTATAACACCTAACAAAAAAATATTAATCTTAATTTATCTTTTAAACCAATAAAATGCAAATGTTTTACGTATATACATATGAAAAGGCTTCAAGTGTTTTCTTTTGTGGTATAATTTAGCCGAGGTGTATTTATATGCAGATAAACTATGACGATTATATCGATATGTTAATAAATAAAGATAATGAAGCCTTCAAGGTTGTGTATGAAAATACTAAAAAAGGCGTTTTTTCGATGATAATTTCTATCGTTAATAACAAAGCCGCAACTGAAGATTTAATGCAGGACACTTACATAAAAATGATAGAAAGAATTCATCAATATAGAAAAGGAAGGAACTTCTATGCTTGGCTATTGCAGATAGCTAAAAATACTGCTATCGATTATTACCGCAAAAACAAAAAAGAAGTTATCTACGATCCGCAAGAACAGAGTTACTATCATGACGGCTTAAAAACCGAGCCTGTAACCTATACCGTATTGGATTTAGTTAAACCACTGCCAGATTTAGAGAAACAAATAGTTCTTCTTAGATCGGTAGATGATATGAAATTTAAAGATATAGCCAAAATGGTGAATAAACCCTTAGGAACTGTATTATGGCTTTATAATAGATCAATTAAAACCTTGCAAGATTATTTGAAGGTGGAGGTGCAAAAATGAAAGAAAAAGAAATAAGAGAAAGAATAAAACAAACTGCACTTAATGATATGCCTGACGTTTATGAAAAAATTAATCTGAATAATATCCAAATCGAACCTAGAAAAAGACCGAAGTTTAGCTTTGACTTTGCTAAATCATTGAAGATTATTTTCACGAGTTTTGTTTTAGTTGTAACAGGGTTTTTCGTTTACAATTTCATTATCAACAACAATATTGATTCAACTACTCCTTTAGCTTCCGATTTAGAAATTTTAGGATTTCAAAGTATCACTGGAACAGTCTTATTAGGAGAC
>JAVEQW010000022.1:0-16695 GCA_034007385.1 Candidatus Izemoplasmatales bacterium | reverse complement strand
TGAATTCTAGCGATGAATGATAAGTCTTCAGCTTTATTGTAATTAACATTATAACCTTTAGGAACAAATATACTGCAATCATCTTTTTTATAATACTTTTCCGCTAGTCTTGCAAGAGGAATGAGATTGATGCCATAACCATCTTCAAAGCAATCCAAGTTGTTATATCTAGCTGCAATTCTAATGACATTAGCTATCATAATTTTTGAACCACTAGCAGCTCCTAGGAATGAAATATCATGATTACCCCACTGGATATCCACATTATTCATCGTCATCAGTTTTTCCATAATAAGGTGTGGTAAAGGGCCACGATCAAAGATATCACCAACAATATGCAATTGATCAATTGCTAGTTTTCTGATAAATCTTGAAACTTGAAGAATAAACTTATTCTCTCTTTTCGTCATAAAAATCGCATCGATAATCGCTTGATAATACCTTTCCTTATCCTCGTGTGAACTGGACTCGAAAATAAGCTCTTGGATGATGTAAGAAAACTCTTCAGGCAATGCTTTTCTTACTTTACTCTTGGTGTACTTTGTCACAATTTCCTTAGCCAATAAAATCATATATGACAACTGTTGGCGAATGAGCTTTTGATAATTCTCTCCCTTAAGTTTTTCCTTATACTTGTTCAACATATCAGTCGGATAATAAATAAAGAAAGCTAGTCTATTCTTCTCTACTTCTGTTAAATCCGGCAAAATAAAATCAATCTTTTCCTTGATAATTCCAGAAGCATTCTTAAGGTAATGATTAAAAGCGTCATATTCGCCATGAATATCAGTAATAAAAATCTCCGTTCCTTTAGGCAAATTTAAAATAGCGCTTAGATTAATCAATTCAGAAGCAACATTTTGAATTGTCGGATATTCCTTACTTAATAACTCCAAATACTTGTTTTGATACGGCATTATGAATTCTCCTTATTTATAAAGCATATAATAGACCTAATAAAAGTCCAATAAAGGTTCCAATGGCATAACCGATAGAACCTACAATCAATCCTGGTGCTGTAAGTGAATCATTTTTAAGTTGCTTGGTTATAGCAGGAACAAATGCTGGACCGTAAATCCCGGCTGTGGCACAAACAATCATGCAATCAGCATCAATCTTGAAGAATCTCGATATAATCATTGCAACAACAAATGAACCTACAGTAATAATTCCATACAATAGTATTAACTTAGAAAAATCTCCTGTGATTTCTTTAAAATTTATAGACGATGCTAAAGCAAAGGAAAAGACTAAAATCAGATAATGTCCGACAATATTATTTCCCTTGGTCTCACGAACTTTTTTATTGAAAGAACCGATGATACCAAAGACCGTAACTGATATCAACAATGAAGGAATTAATGCATCAAACATTCTACCTTCTCTCATTCCTTGCATAAGCCAAACTAAAATACCGATTCCTGCTCCGACAACAGCCATTAAAAAGGCTAACAAAACTGTTTTTAACAATGGCTTGTTAGTTTTAAAATCTTTGACATTGAAATCTTCAGAATTCTCAATAAAGGTTTCTTCAGATAAATAGAGGCTTTTCTTATCCTTTAAAAATAATTTAACGAAAGGTTTTGCCAATGTTAATAAAAAAACATAAAATAAGGCTCCAATAATTATATCGGACAAATTTGCCAAAGCAATTGTTTGGGAATCAACTCCAAAAATATTGAAAATTGCGTTAAAATTCGGAGTTCCTCCAGTATAAAGCCCTATAGCTCCTGCAGACAAATAAGCCCCATTTGGTATATCTTTAGCAAAAACATAAAAGACGATAGTAGTAACCAAAACTACACTGACTATTAAAATAGAAAAAGCGATTAAAACCATCTTCGAAAGTTTCTTGGCTTGTTTTAGGTTTGAACTAAACAACAATAGCGGGATACCAATAGCAATAGCTCCAAAGGAACTTATTTCTCCTACATCTTTATTGATAGCAATATTTACTCCGGCTAAATTAAGCAAATATATCAATAAAGCCACAAAAAGTCCGGAAAGATAAGCCATACCTATGGTTCCTAGCATCTTAGTTAATTTGAAATCTTTAAATCTAATTATGACATAAGGTATAAAAAAGATTAATAATATCTGGAATGCAATAATCATTTTGTCACAATATCCTTTCCATAAATTCGGTAGATCTTTTTAACTTCTCCGCCGAATTTAGCGAATGAAGTCATCGATTTAAAGTTGTCTTCCATAATGGTTCCAGCTTCAAAACTTGTTATTCCTAGTTTCTTAAATCCTGCATAAACTTTATCATAAATCGCAATGGTAAGACCTGTACTCTGATATTTTGGCACAACGTATTGCATCATCGCTCTTGAACGATTTATGTGTTTCTTAGCCTTTAGAAACTTTAAGATCTTTAGTTTGCCTTTGGTAATTTTAAATATTTGATTAAAATCCAATAAGCATAAAGCAAAACCTATCGGTTCTTTTGTTAGTCTCTCTCTGGCGATTATTACTATTTCAGTTCTTATTAAAGGTTTCAAAGACTTGGCAACTTTTTTTATCAGTTCTAGACTTGGGGCCTCTTGATAGATAACATCGGTGGTGGCTACTTGTATTATTTTATGGACATCTTCTAACTCACTATCGATATTTTTGATATCCAAGCATGAAACTTCAACATCAAATCTTCTGTTAAACATTTTGACTAAGGAATTGAGTTTGCGCTCGTTATCTTCGCTAATTACTGGTTGTAGAGAAACAGTATCATGTATTTTACCATAACCAAACGACTCAAGTAGTTTCCCATAATAAGGATAATTATAACTTGTGAAAACAACTGGATCATCATCAAACCCTTTTATCAATATACCTCTTCTATTATCCGGGTCAAATGGTGAAAAAGTACCTTCTGAGTAAAAAATACGATTTTTCACCATATCGTTTTCCATATATTCAAACAACTCGTCAAAAACTTTTTGATCGTCAACAACATCTAGATAGGAAAAATAACAAACCATCTTGCTTGTCTTAGGATTAAACTTAAAAGTATATAGAAGTCTTCCCTTTAAATTATCATCTTCATACATAAGAATTGCTTTCGATTTTTTTTCAAGTAAAACTTCTTTTTTTAACTCTTTTAAAACAATATAAAAAGAAGGATATATATAATGCTCGCATTCCTTATATAAATCCTTAACAAAATAAACAAAGCTCTTCAGTTTTCTTAAGCTATTAACTTCTGTTATCATCGTAATTAATCTTCCCTATATTGATTATTTTATCAAAAAAACCTTGATTTAACAACCATATAAAAGCAAAAACACTACCCTTGGTAGTGTTTACATTGCGTTTAATGATGATGACCTGCTATAGGACCTTCTTTGAAAAGATTATCTTTCAACTCTTTATCGAAAACAGGCATTTTTCTTCTGATCCATTCTAAAGTCATGGCCGCATGTTCGACTTCCTCGTCGCGGTTATGTTTCAAAATGGCTTTTAATTCTTCATCTTTCGTAACATTTACTCTTTGGTTATACCAATCTACTGCCTCTAGTTCTTCGATTAATGACTTAAGAGCTCTGGTAATATCTCTGGTCTCGTCATCTAAAACATCAAATGGTTCATGATACTGGTTCATAAAATAAATCTCCTTTCTTTATAAGTATATTATAACATATTTCACTTTATTATTAAACCGCAATAAAAAAAGCTACGAAATAGTATCGTAGCTTATATTTATTTCTTTATGAACCTAGTATAAGAGCAGCAATGATGAATGCTAATCCGGTTATGAACAAAGGGAACCCCAATAATCGATCTTGTTTATCGTCTTTCATCAAAATATACTCATAGTATGACATGCCTTCGACTTTACGTGTAAACATTCTTTTGAAGACAAAACCGATACCTCTAAATATTTTTGTAGCGTTAGTTACAGTCAACAAACCGGCACTAAACATTACAACACCAGTAATGAAAACTGAATTCGATAGATTAATTGGATTCATAAAATCCCAATCAAATGCTAAATACATCAAGATTAAGGAAAATATTGTACCACCAACTAAATCCAATAATATTTTTTTTAACATTATTTTAGATTTTTCTTATATTCTTCTAACTCTTTTTCGTTAGCTAATACAAAGTGTCCTTCTTTAATTTCATGAAGTTTAGGTGGATTATCTTTATAATCATGAACTCTAGGATCATATGGCATACGTTTACGGTTCTTTTCATATCTTGGGTCCGGTTGTGGAACCGCTGAAAGAAGTGAACGAGTGTATGGATGTAAAGGATTCAAGAACAATTCATCTGAAGTCGCTAACTCAACCAAATTACCATAATACATAACGCCAATTCTATCACTGAAATACTTGATAACAGATAAGTCATGGGCGATAAATAAAATTGTAATTCCCAATTGATCACGTAAATCATTTAACAAATTGATTATCTGTGCTTGAATTGAAACGTCCAAAGCACTGATAGGTTCATCGGCGATGATAAATTCAGGAGAAACGATTAATGCTCTGGCAATACCGATACGTTGTCTTTGCCCACCACTAAACTCATGTGGATAACGAGACGCATGTTCTGGTAATAAACCTACGGTTTCCAAAACTTCATTAACACGTTTATTGATTTCTTTTTCATTTCTAACGCCGGCGATTCTCAATCCTTCCGCAATGATTTCTTTAACTGTCATACGCGGATTCAATGAAGCAATTGGATCTTGGAAGATCATTTGCATTTTTCTCATTAAATCATAGTTTGCGTTTTCAGTTTTCTTCTTGCGATGCATATCCATTTTTTGATCAATAATCAATTTTTGTTTTTCATCATTGATTTCTTGGATTTGTTTTTTAATTGCTTCTACTTTTGTAGGATCATTAGCATTTTCTTTTAAATCAGATTTTAAATCTCTAATTTTAGATTTAGCTGTTGTTTTGATCTTTTTAATATTTTCTTTATTACCTAGAGTACCGGCACCGATAAGTTCACCTAAGAACCAAATCTCACCATCTGTAGGTTGGTACAATTTGATGATTGTTCTACCAGTAGTGGTTTTACCACACCCTGATTCACCAACCAAACCAAATACTTCACCTTTATAAATATCGAAACTGACATTATCAACAGCTTTAACAACCAACTTGTTTTTTCCATGTCCAGACTTAAAGTACATTTTTAAGTTCTTTAAACTAAGAACTGGTTGCTCATTTGTTCTATCTTTAGCAATTTTAGCCATTATTAGTCACCTCTTTTGTATGCTCTAACATTCTATCGATTCTATTTTTGACTACTTCTGGCATTTCTACTTTTGGTGCATCTTTATGCAATAACCAGGTAGCTGCATAGTGAGTGTCAGATATCTTGAACATTGGAGGTTCTAATTCGAAATCAATCTTCATAGCATATGAATTTCGATCTGCGAAAGCATCACCTTTAGGTGGGAACAACATATTAGGTGGTGTTCCTGGGATAGCTGTTAATCTTTCTTTTGACATAATATCAGGCATTGAACTTAACAAAGCCCAAGTATATGGATGTTTTGGATTATAGAAAATATCTTCAGCAGTACCTATTTCAACGATTTTACCTGCGTACATAACTGCGATTCTATTAGCCATATTGGCAACAACACCTAAGTCATGAGTAATAAAGATAACTGAAAGATTTCTTTCTCTCTTCAAATCATTGATAAGTTCAAGAATTTGAGCTTGAATAGTAACGTCCAAAGCCGTAGTAGGCTCATCACAGATTAAGATATCAGGATTTGCGGTAAGAGCAATTGCAATAACGATTCTTTGTCTCATACCACCAGAAAACTGGAATGGATACTGTTTGAAACGTTTTTCAGGTTGCGGAATACCAACTTCCTTCATAATCTTGATAGCGCGTTCTTTAGCTTCTTTATTTGTTACTTTTTTGAATCTTCTTAATTCTTCTCTTAAACCTTCACCTTCAATAGCTATGGTTTTTTGAGCAGTCTTTAAAGCAGCTTTAGTCAATCTAATCTCATTTCTTAAAGCATTCTTATCATTGCGATAATTGTCTTTAAGGATTTGTTTGTCCTTATCGCGTTCTGCTTTTTCAATATCTTTATTAAACTTTTCTTGAAGACTTGCTAATTGAGCTGTAAGCTTTGATAATTTTTCTTCTTGTATTTTAACTTCTGCATCAGCTTTTGCCTTTTTAGCAGCATCATTTTGAACGGCTGCGATTTTCCCGGCATATTTTGCCTTTTCATCTTTCCATTCTTGTTTAACCTTTGCTTTAGCATTCTTTTTAGCTTTTCCCATTGCTGATTTAGCTGCAGGGATTTGCTTGTTAAGTTCAGCTATAGATACTTGATATTGTTGTTTAAGACTTTGCTTTAACTGTGTTTGAGCAGAAACCAATAAGGTTTTTGCTTGATTAGCTTTAGTTTTTAAATCCGCTTTTGCTTCAGGAGCGGCTTCACTTAACTGTTTTAATAAGTCTTGATACTTTTCGTTTAATTCTTCAAGATTTTCATTATATGTAGAATCATTGACTAATTCCAAATCTTTTTTAAAGTTTCTTTGTAATTTTTCTTTTTTATGAGTAATTTCAGTAAACTTGTTTTTTTCCATATGATAAAGTTCTTTGACTCTGTTTTTAAGTCTTTTACCATTTAGAACCATACCTTCGGTAATTTGTTTTCCAATTCTCATGATAGGGTTTAAACTTGACATTGGATCTTGGAAGATCATACCAATTTTATTACCTCTGACTTCATGGAAATGCTCTTCATCCACTTCAGTCAAATCTTGACCTTCATAAATGATGGAACCTTTGTCAATAACACCGTTACCAGCTAAAATACCCATGATAGTTCTACTTGAAACTGATTTACCAGAACCGGATTCGCCAACGATAGCTAGTGTTTCTCCTTCATATAAATCAAAGTTAACGCCTCTAACGGCACGAACCATACCTTGAGTTGTTTTAAATGAAACTGTAAGGTCTTCTACGTGAAGTTTAATATTCTTATCCATTATTCAGACCCCCTTAAAGCAGGATTAAATGCATCTCTTAAGGCATTACCGAACATATTGAATGTAATCATCAAGATTGAGATAACGATTGCTGGGAATAAAGTCAAGTGAGGATTTTGACGTAATTGATTACGTCCATCTGATAATAATACCCCAATTGATACCCCTGACATATTGATACCTAAAATACTGAATGATTGTCCATGTCCAATACCGAATCCTAAGTATGAAAGTGTTGCTTCTGTAAAGATTAATGCAGGAACCATTAAGATTGAACTTGTAATTATTGTACCAATACCATTAGGTAAAATATGTCTGAAGATTAATCTTGCATCTTTAGCTCCCAATGTTCTTGAAGCCAACACATATTCTCTACCTTTATAACGATAGAATTGGGTTCTTGTTACCGAGGCAACACCAATCCAACCGGAAACAACCATTACATAAATCAAGGTTTCGATTCCCGGACCAATTAAAGCAATGAAGATACTCAAAGTAACCAGCCACGGTATTCGACCGATGATCTCGGCAAAACGTTCCATGATGATATCGATTTGGCCACCGTAATAACCACTGATAGCACCATAAATAACACCGATTGTAATATTGATAACAGCAACTAATAAACCGATAAGTAAAGAAGTTCTTAGACCGATGAAAATCAATTTAACCATGTCTTTACCAGCGGCACTAGTACCGAAGAAGAAATAAGGAATTTCTTCGTATCCAGCGTAAATTTGATAATTTAATACTAGATTATATGAGAATTGATCACCTTTACCAGGAACAAATACGCTCTCATTTTCAAAATTAACTTTAACAATAGGACATCCTTCAGGGAATAGCCATCCATCAGGATTGTCTGGATCCTCCATTTGAATACATACATCTGCATATTCTGCCATTAATTTGTCATACTCGCTGGCAGGAAAAGCTAGTTGGAACTTATCTCCAAATACTTCTGCATAAGCGTCTACTCTAAATGAAGACATTAATCTAAGACCATTAGCTCTAACATAAGTACCTGAATATGATGCTATTATTTCTTCTTCATCATTAAGTATTACTTCAGAAACTAGTTGATATTGAGATAGTTCATATCCCGATACAGAATAATTGTATTTTAATTGATCTGCCTCAGATGCATCTTCTGTTTCACTTACAATTGAAACTGAGTTTAGTGAAGCTCTTAAGTTGATGTCTTCTGTTTCATATCTTAATTGAATTTTACCACTTGCTGGTAAAGTCGGATTATCTAAATATGGATCAAAAGTATAAACTCCAGGAGCTGTGATTTCACCAATAGTAACATATTGCCCAGCAATAGGTCCAACTTGAACTAAAAGTTTTGAATTTGCTTCATCAGAAATATTGTAAACATCAATAACGATTTTAGAACTATAAATCTTGGAGAAACTTAACCAAGTATTAGATCTGATTATAGCTCCAGTTTTATTGTTGTCTTTCATTATCTCATTTTGACCGCCAACGCATTGTGCATCTTTACCTGTACAACCACCGTAGTAGTTTTCAAGAGTAGACATATCAATGTATTTAGGCAATGTTGAATAAGGCAAACCTAAACCTGTTTCCGGATCAATAGTAGATGGGTCTACTGGTTGATCATAACGCATTTTTGTTCCATCAGCAATTCCTATATCTTCAAGGTAAGGAATTCTAGGTGGCAAATAAGATAAAGTTTCTTCCAACTTTTCAGCATTTTTTGTACTGAAAATAGGAACAAATACTGATAGCAAAATCAAAGTAAGCAAAATGATTGAAGCTGTAAGATTTGTCTTATTTTTAGCAAAACGCATCATTGCATCTTTGAAATATCCTATTGGCTTGGTTTCAAATTTCTTATCAAATATCTTTTTCTCATCCTGAACAAACTGGAACTGAGACTTATCGATATTTTCATATTTAATATTTTTATCTGCCATTATTTTCTAGCCCCCATTCTAATTCTAGGGTCAACGATACCATAAGATAAGTCAACTAATAAAACAGCAAACAATCCGATGATTGTATAGAATGCTGTTGTACCTAAAATAAGATTATAGTCATAACTGTTTCTAGTCATAGCACGGATATAAACTCTACCTGTTCCAGGTATACCATAGATAAGCTCGATAATTACCGATCCACTCAACAAACTAACGAAAGAACCGATAACACTAGGAACCAATGGAACCATTGAATTTCTCATCGCATGTCTAATAACTGATTGAGTTCTTGTTAAACCTTTAGTTCTAGCTAAAAGCAAGAATTCAGAAGTTAAAACTTCAGTTAACTCAGCACGAGTCAAACGCGTTAATCCAGCAATCGAACCGAAGGACAGACCTAATACCGGCAGTATTAGACCAGTGAATTGAATCGAACCGGTCAAATCGGCTGATGGGAATTGCGTAGGTAACCAATCTAAAGTGTAACCAAACAACATTAATAATAATGTCATCATAACAAAACTAGGAATCGAAATAAATATCATAACTCCCAAAGAAATCACATTATCTGTAACACTATTCTTCTTAAGCGCAGCTAATATTCCCAAAGCGAATCCAATCGGGATATAGAAGAATAAGGCAATTAAATTTAATCTTAGAGTAACACCCATTCTTGATTTTAACACATCAAAAACAGGAACGTTAGCTTGAACCCGGGTTGAATAACCCCAGTTCCAATCAGTGACAATGTTCTCTACCCATGTGAAATATTGTCTCGCAACAGAAATCGGTTCAAAAACACGATATTGATCATCTTCATCAACCCATTCCGCATTTCTTGGTCTTACTAATTCATTATTGAACATTGCATTGTAAATCAAAGGATTTTTTTCAACCCTTTCAGTCATGTAACCATCAGAAACCTGACGAGCATAATAAATTGTTCTGTCATTTTTTTCTGTTGGCGGATATTCTGGTGCTAATTTCAGTAAGGTGAAGTTTAGTGTAAGAATAATGGATATGATTATAAAGATCCATATAGTTCTTATTATAATATATCGAGTCATTAGCAATCTATATGTTAGAAGCCTAACATATCTCCTTTCTGTGTTAAATATATATACACCTCTATCTTATTATAAAGCAGAGTTTGTTTTCTATATTCAGTATAAAACGATTTGAATTTCAAATAAATCTAAGCGATTTTAATATAATAAGCCTTCAAAAGTCAAATGACAATTTTTATTTATCATTTGACTTTTTTAATAAGGCTTAATAAAGCATTTGTTATACATAGCAAGCAAACCATCTTGCCAAAGCAGGATGGTCTGCAAGCTTATTGTAAATTTAAATAATTAAATTTTTGTGAATCTTATTCAGCTGGAGTTGCTTCTGTTGTGATTGCAACATTAACTACTGAACCATCACTTAATGTGAATGTTACGTAGTATGCAGTTTCAGCTGTTAAACCAGTAACTAAAATGTTAGCTGGATCTGTGAAGTCAACGTTAGCGCCTACTACTTCAGTGTCATCAGCGTCTAAGTAAACTACTGCAGTTGAAATTGTTCTTGTTACGCCATCATCGCCATTTAATGTAGCAACGATTGTTGCGCCTGTATCTGTTGCAGTTACTTCTGCTGTCATTGCTGCAGCAGTTCTAATACGAATTACTTCCCAATTTCCATCGTCGAAGTTAAGAACTAACATATATACTGTTCCAGGAGCCAATCCGTCAACTGTTGTAGCTGTTAAATCAGAGAAGTCAACATTTGCGCCGGCAACTGCTGAATTGTCAGCATACAATAATACGTCGATTGAAGTTAATGTAGCAGTATAGTCTGGATGAATTCCTAAATCAACAACAGCGTCTGTTGGAGTAAATGTTCCAGCAGTAGATACGCCGTTTGAAGATGAGTATTCACTGATTGCAGGTAACATAAACCATTGTGATTTAGTTGTACCAACTTTTGTATTGTCTTCTGTATATTCGAAGTTTAATACGATTTGGTAGTCACCTTTATAAACTAGTGATCCATCAGGTCCGTAATGGTAGAAGTATGGTTCTAATCCATCAATTGTGAAGTTTGCAGATGGAACAGGAATATTAACATAACCTTCTAAGTCTAAATAGCCTAAATCTAGATCATAATATTGAACTGTATAAGTCAAGTTAGTGTAAGCTATATTAGTGTATTCTCTGATTGTTACAGGAACACTTGTAGGAGTACCGTCAACAGCAACATCATTTTGAATGTTGATGAATGGGCTTGGAGTGTCAATTTCTTCACCATCTTGAAGGTATACTAAACCGTTAAGAGCTGCTGTAACAGCATTGAAAGACCACATTTCACGGTGATATTCACCTTGGAAGTCCCAATATCTAATTTCAATTTCAGCTACAGAAGTATCAATACCCCAGTTAAGAGTAAATCCACCACGGTTATCATCACAGAATACATCTAGGAATGAAGCTGCGTCTAATGTTGAACCAGAAATACCACCGATTGAAAGGTCAAATTCACCAGTCATCATGTAATCATAATAGATTCCAGGGAAGTCTTTAGGAACAACTGTCAATTTAACGTCGATGTAATGTTCTGCAGATGTAAAGTATGTTTCGAATTGAGCTTTAATGTATTCACCCATTAATACTTGTGCTTCACTACCACTGAAGATATTGAAATCTAATTCGATGTGGTTGTATGCACCAGCTGTACCAGGAGTGTATGCACCAGAAGCTACTAATGCATCAATTGCTAATTCCCAATATGCAACGGCAGCATCAGCGTTATAACCATAAGTTGATGGTGATAAACCAACACCTACTGTCATACCTTGTTCAGTATCTCTGTAAGGGATACCCATTTCAGCATCAACTAGATAAGCATTTGAGAATAAATACATATTTGTTGTTGAAGTTTTTAATACAACTTCAGCTAAGTTTTGTCTGTCGATAACGAAGAACATAGCTTTCTTGAAGTCTTGGTTAGCTAGTAGAGGTTCTGGAACCCATGTTCCTGAAGGGAATAGTTCTCTTTGATTTTCTACTGTACCTAAACCATTGATCATCATTCTGAATGTTGTAGCACCAGGAATTTGTTTGATTCCAGGGTGATCTTTATATTCTTCATAATCAGCAACTGGTAGAGAAACGCCTTCCAATTTTCCAGCTAAGAATTCTTGGAATCTTACTTCTGCTTCAGCTATAATTGCGAATGAATAGCCTGTGTAGAAATACATATCTGGAGTATGGAAATTAGGGTTTTTCTTGTAACGTAAAACTTTGTCTGCTTCATAATAGTCTACATAATATGGACCATGATAAGCAATTGTAGTATTACTTGTACCATAAGAATTATTTTCTCCAACTTGCAATGCAGCATATAATTCTAAGTTAATAGGAGTCATAACGAATGATGATAAGAAGTATCTTACATTCCATTCTGATTGATCATCTACGAATTTGAATTCGATAGTATTGTCATCAATCACTTTTAGACCTACTTCTTCCCATGTAGCGTCGCCATCTCTATATTCAGCGGCGTTTAAAATCTTATTACTAGAAGTAATGAAGTCGCCACCACCAGAAATTGCACGGAACCATCCTTCATCTAATGCAAATTTGAATGTATTAACAAAATCGTTTGCATCAATTACTTCATGTCCAGCTGGTAAAGCTGAAGTATCAGTATTTGGATGATAGTACCATTCTAAGTCTGTTCTTACAGGAATACGCCATGTTTTAGAAACTTCTTTACCTGTTTCAGTGATATAAGAATCTACTGGTTGAGGGTTTCCAGAAGCCATTGAAGGGTTAACTGCATAACCAGTCTTGTCTTCGTTGAATTCATAAACATATAATGCGTCATAGTAAAGGCTCATGAAATCTGAGTCAGTTGAAGTTTGGTATAACCATTGATTCCAGTTTTCAGGGTTTGTAGTACTAGCTGTACGGTAAGTGTATTCACCTACGTTTCCAGGGTTTCCATCGTCCATTAAAACTGTTGAGTCATCAGCTGAGAATGTTCCGAATGAACCACCAAATCCCATTACAGGAATATATTCATCAACTGGGAACTGTAATCTGTCACTGTATAATGCGAAAGTACCATTAGCGAATAGTGGAACCCCACCATACATTGTGTCTAATAAATATCTTTCTGCAGCAGCCATGAAAGTATGTCTTAATTCAGTAGTAGCAAATTTGAAGTTGAAGAATCCTGTTGGATAAACAACGTCAACGTCAACTACTGTAACAACTCTTGTAGCTGTACCAACGCCACCATTACTGTCAGTAACACTATAAGTCAATGTGTATTCACCTGCTGTAGTTAAGTCTAGTGTACCAGTATATGTGATGTTAGTAAGATTACCATCTTCTTCATCAGTTGCGGTTACGCCATCAAGTGGATCGAAATCTTCACCAATTGTAACTTGCACGTTATCAACACCAGCGATAACTGGAAGTTCATTTGGTTCGCCTGTAGTTGGAGCTACAGTTGTAGGCGCTTGTGTAGTAGGGCCTTGTGTTGTAGGCGCTTGTGTTGTTGGAGCTTGCGTTGTAGGTGCTTCAGTAGTTTTTCCACCACATGCAACGATTCCTACAAATAAGAAAGCTGCCATAAAAATCATAAATACTTTTTTCAATTTTTTTCTCCTCTCTTTTCTTACTAATTTTTTCAGTTTATATAAATTTCATTTTTTATGAAAATTATACCAGTCTAACTGTCAGTTTGCTACCAAACTAGACAACTAGGCCTAGAAAACTGTTAAGTAATTATACCATAATATATAAAAGGTGTAAAGCAACCTTTGAAAAAAATCAATTACTCAACTTCATTTTTCTAGCCTATTAAAACAATTTTTTTAATCATTCTATTGCGAATAAACTTTATTTAGGTAAAAATTACTTTTAAAAGCCTATAATGGTGCATTTGCGCGATATTCGTTAATGACATTAACTAATTCATTATCGCTTGTTACATCAGTCATTAATCTGTCTACTGGAACACCACTTTCAACGCTCGTATATGTGTAACCGTCAATTTCATTACCACTTCTAGTGCTAAGTACATTGTTAGTACTAATCATAATTGCGCTACCGTCAGGGTTCATAACTACTCCGATTGAACAAGCTCCACCACTAGATTGTTGCCCAATAACAGGTATTCCTAATTCTTTAGCCATTGAAGCAAAAAGGTTAGCAGCACTGAAAGTAACACCTGATGTTAAAACGTACCAGTTTTTATCATAAGCAACATAATCGCTTTCAATATAATAAGTAACCGCTGATCCATCAGCTGGATTTTGTGAATGATACATATACTGTTCCTCAGTCATATATCCAAAGATTCTCATTACTGCACCAACATTACCACCGGTGTTGTATGATAAATCGATTACCACATCAGTTACAGTTGATGGGAGACTATCCATAATAGTTTTAAACTCATTAGGTGTATCAATAGTAAATCCTGTAATATGAATCACAGCTACTGTTTCATTATCTAATAATGTATGTGTAGGCATATCATTGTAACTTCCATATTTAGCATCTAAACGATCTTGGATATCCCATAAATATTCATAGAAAGCAACTGTTCCAGGTCCTAAATCACTTAATGACAATCCAGGAACTCTAGGAGCGTTCCAATATCCATCAAACAGATAAGATGTATGTAAATCATCTAAGCCGTATGCCAACTTGAATATTTGGCTGTAAAGGTTTGAATCAGTTCCTTCAATCATTGTCTTTGCACTTGCATACAATTTATCATAATATGTCTCATAACCTTTATCAGGTTTTAGCCCATAGAAGTAATCCATAACAAACGCTAAATAATGATAACTAGCTAATTTCATGTCTCTAGGTGCATTCTCTGCATTTAAAGAACTCGTTTGAATCTCTGTGATTAAAGCTGGATCATCTCCGCCAGAAATAACGAACGTATCGATACCCCATAATTTATCACCATTGTAATAAACGTCATAATAAATATCTCCAGCAAACAAGCGGTTAGCTACTGCTAAAGGCATCAAATAATATGTTTCTTCTGCTTCTGTATGAATAACTAAATCAAAGTTATAAAATCCCAATGGAATAACTACTTCATTACCTTCAACAAAATCAGCGTCTACATAATTTAATCCTTCACCATAGTTTGATTCTGTTGAAGCGATATATCCACTAAAGAAATCAAAATTATTAACTGTAAAAGTATTATCAGTAAAATTAATTTCCGCATAGTAAGTTTCTGTGATTTCTGTAACTCCATCAATATCAAGATATGTAACATCATAAGAAACTCTTAAAATGTCAGTTGCTGGATAAGTATATTCCAATATCTCTGACTCAATAGCTCCATCAATTAAGTTTAAGAAAGTTTGAACATCAACATAAGGCACACTACCGTTATCAACATAGAACAAATCAACAGCCGGGTTATCTGCAACAACATACTCTTCAGATGTTCCTTCAAAAGGTAAAGTAACGTGATCAGTTACTGTTACTTCTTCATTTGCTGGAATTGTTAATTCGAAAGTTTTTGATTCAACATAACCAGAACTTGATGCTCTAACAGTAAGTTCAACTACTGCAGCTGGTTGACCAACTGAAGGATTAATAACATATCCACCTGAAGATATTACTCTCGGATTTGAAGTCGTCCAGGTGAATGAAACTCCATAAGAGGTAAACTTTGGTAAATTTAAATCTGGATAAGTCAAGTTAATCTCATTAAGAGCCATAGTAACTTTTTCTTGTGGTGTTAAAATTCTCTCAATAACAGTAATAACAAAACTAGCAGTTGTAGTATTTTCTCCAGAGTCTGTAATTGACAACTCAACATTATAAACTCCGGGAACTTCATAATCAAAATCTGTAGTAACAACAATATTTTCAGTAATGTCTCCATCCAAATCATCAACTGCAGTTATTCCATCTAATACATCCACAACATCATCTTCAGTAATTTCGCGATCTGCAACACCAATGAATGTTGGCGCTAAATCAACTGTAGTTGGCGCTTCAGTAGTAGGTGCAACTGTTGTTGGCGCTTCAGTAGTAGGTGCTACTGTAGTTGGAGCTTCTGTCGTTGGTGCTTCTGTAGTTTTAATACCACATGCAACAAAATTGATAGCAAACAACATTACCATTAACAAACTAAAAATCTTCTTCTTCAATTTTAAAACCTCCCTATTTCTAAATTGAAAAAATAATATTTTTAATATTATATATCAATCATTTAATAATTACAACATATATTGCAAATATCTATTCAGTTGTAAACGCTATTTCTTTATAATAATAACGACTTGTGTTGCTGACTTAAATCCGTTACTTTTAATATATTCTTTTATTTCGTCAGCTTCTTCTTTAAAATCATTAGCATTTTCTTTATTTGCCACTATCTTAACTAGATGATCCAAAAGATTCTCATATGGATTGAAATCATAATCAATTGAATCATCCTCAAAAATCATATCCCAAACATCAACAACCTTTTCCTTAGCTAAATCTGTAATCTTACTGATTAAATCAGCTCTATTATAAGTTTCATCATGAACTCTACCAATTTCACGATCAACTTTAGCTGCAAAATGATGAAGTAATTTATGAGAAATTTGAGCAGGATTTAAGTTGTCGGCAATCATTTCGTTTATGATTATTACTCCATCTTTATTTAGAAGTTTACTCATTCCTGTATAAGTATCGGTTAAATCTTCTAAATGGTGAACTGTATTAGATAGGCAGATAATATCAAAA
>JAVEQW010000021.1:0-16792 GCA_034007385.1 Candidatus Izemoplasmatales bacterium | reverse complement strand
TGGAGGACCCTGCCGGATTTGAACCGGCGGTGAGGGAGTTGCAGTCCCGTGCCTTACCGCTTGGCTAAGGGTCCTTTTAAAAGATAAAGACTAAGTTGCCTTAGTCTTTTGTTTTTGAGTGGTCGGGAAGACAGGATTCGAACCTGCGACCTCCTGGTCCCAAACCAGGCGCTCTACCAAGCTAAGCTACTTCCCGTATATAATGGCGCGCTCATCAGGAGTCGAACCCGAAACCTTTTGATCCGTAGTCAAACGCTCTATCCAATTGAGCTATGAGCGCATAAGTCGCCATAAGTTGTTGGATTATGCATTTTGCAGATAAAAGGGTTAATCGCATATCCTAAATTAAAGGCCGATATATATATTATCAAACATTTAACTAAAATGCAACTTTTTTTTACTTAATTTTTTATTTTTCTTAACACAAAATTAAAAGCATATTACAAGGTGTTTTATCATTTTTTATGTATAATAACATCGAAGGGGTGAAATTTAAATGAATTACTATTATCATCATGATGCAATCCATGTTTCAAGGGTGGATTTATCTGTTAAAAATCTCGAAAAAAGCTTAGATTTCTACCTTAATAGCCTAGGTTTTAATATTTTGAGTCAAAATGAAACATATGTATCTTTATCAACAAACAACTCTACAGAATTAATCAGGTTATATGAAGATAAGTCGGTTAAAAATGAAAATACAATGAATATATATCACTTTGCTCTACTGCTTCCTTCTAGGAAAGATTTAAGTAAGTTTTTGCATCATTTGATTAGAAAACAAATTGAAATCGATGGCGCAGCCGACCATTTAGTCAGCGAAGCTATTTACTTAAAAGATCCAGATGGTATTGGCATAGAAGTTACATGCGATAAAGATGATAGTTCTTGGATTGTTTCCGGGGACAATATCAAAATGGATACAATGCCTTTTGATTATCGTGGAGTTTATTATGAAACTAATCCAGAAGATATATTTGTCAGCCTACCCGTTGATACTGTGATTGGTCACTTGCACTTACAGGTTAATGATTTAACAAACGCCAAAAACTTTTACAATGAAGTAATTGGCTTTAAAATCACCAATGAAGACATTTATAATGCGATTTTCATGAGTGATAAAAACTATCATCATCATTTAGCAATAAACTCTTGGTCAAAAAGAAAATCAGATACTAGTCATCATCCAAAGTTAAAAGCTTTCACTTTAAGTTATCCTAGTTGTGAGAAATACATCCATACAGTGAATCAACTGGAATCAAGACAACTAAAATATGAACAGACATCTGAAGGTCTAATAATTAGAGATACCGAAAACACTGAAATACATATAAAAATATAGTCTTATCCGTTTTTGGATAAGACTTTTTTTTAAATTAAACCGATGGTTCTAAATATTACTACAACTGTGAATATCGTAAAAATCGAAGCTATTGTTGTCCATACAACCAATTGAACCGCTAAGTTTTCATCGGATTTCATTTCTTTCGCCATAACTGCATTTGTAATTGCAGTTGGTGAAGCGAATAGTGAAATCAAAGCAGGATACACCATGCTGTCAAAAGAGAATAAACTTGTTCTTCTTGATAAAATCACGGCTAGTCCTAGAGCTACAAAAGGTACTAAAAAGCTTCTTAAAAATGTGCCTAAAATAATTTCTTTCTTTAAACCGTTAATAACTTCAAATTTAAATGTTGCACCAAGAACAATCAATGCCAGAGGTGAAGTGATCTGTCCTAGCCATTTAATCGGAGTAAATAAAAATTTCAAGTCCCTACTTAATGAAAAAACAATCTCATTAGTTGATGGGTCTAGAGGGATGAAAGTTCTTATCCAAAGAGCTAGCAAACCGACACCAACACCAATAATTAATGGGTTTTTAATCACTTTAATAATAGCCATTTTAAAAGGATTTCCTAAAGATTTATCCGGGACTGCCAAAGCTAAAACAATTACTGATATACCGCTCATCATTGGTATTGCTACCAAAGATATTAAAGCGACATTCGCTACTGCCATGCTTCCACCGATTGATTCGGCTAAAGGGATTCCGATGATTGCGAAATTAGCTCTTAAAGTCGATTGAATCAATACACCTTTTTGTGTTGGTTCTTTGATAAAAATCTTAGCGAAAACTATTCCAATTAACAAAAGTATAATTATTCCTATAGCAGCATACAACATTACCGACCAGTTAATGTCTTCTAGTCCGCTGACTGAGTAAATGTTATAAAATAATAGTGCCGGTAAAGCAACTCTAAATACCAATTTATTCCCCACATCTAAAAAACTTTCAGTGATAAAACCGGTCTTTTTTAAAATATACCCTAATACTATTAGTAAGATTATCGGTAAAACTGCATTAATCGCAAAAATAAATGTATCCATAAAAGTCCTCTTGTAGTTTTTTTCTTTAATTAAATAGTTTATTTATAAATTTTTTTGGTAGTAAAAAAATAGTTAAAGAAATTATAAAAGTTAAAACACTTATAATAAGCCCAGCTCTAACTTCAATATATGCTTTCCAATACGCCAAAATCCCATCGTAGTTAGTGTTTGTAGCTAAATCATAGTACATTCTAGGTTCTAAGATACTAACCATCACAAAGGTTATAATCGTCAAACCGGAAAGCATTATGAATACTAAGGAAATCAAATGATATAATTCAAGTTTTCTGACGTGCTTTGTTTCTCGGTGATAATAAGTAAAATTTCTTTCATTGGTCTTTTCAAGCAAAAAATCAGTTGATATATCAAAGAAATCAGAAAGTATTACTAAATCTTCAATTTCAGGACTCAACTTACCCTGTTCCCATTTTTCGATAATATCAGCATCAATATTAATGATTTCAGACAAATCTTCAATTGATAAATTTTTTTCCTCGCGCAATGAAGCGATTCTTTTTCCAATCATTTTCTTCACCCTTTTAAAAACTCACAAAGTTATTATAACACGAAAGCAAAAAATAAAACCAGCAGATTAATCCGCTGGTTGAATTTGATTCTATATAGAGCATTTTTCGTAATCACAAAGATCATTACTACATTGAATGCAGCCCTGTTTCTTGATTAGGACAGAGTGACACATCGGACACAATTCCTTTTCCATTTTTTCAGGTTTATATTCTTGATTTTCAATTATCACGTGAGTTACATACTCTTTCTTTTTATTTAAAACTTTATTTGTCCAAACTTCCTCTACATGCATTTTTGGAGGAACTCCGGGATTTAAGTCTTTAGTTTCAGCATTAATGCCTGATAGAATACCAATTTTTGCGCATCTGTCTCTAAACACAGTCGCACCTTTTAAGTTCTTCTTCCAAGCTGTTGTATAAATATCCATAACATCTTCTATTGTTGCGCTGTTAGGGATGTTAAAAGTTGAACTAATGGCTGTATCGACATATTTTTGAATAACTGATTGAACATTTGCACGATCTTCGAAGTTAATGTTTTGAGAAGTTATTTTTGTCCATTCAGGTAAATCTTCAGGTAAAATATCTAGAGCTTTTGCCATTGCTAATGGGGTTTTTTCCCAAACTGTAATTTTCTTCTCTTCATCGAACATTGATATGATTCTTCTTGTATAAGATATTTGGAAGAATGGTTCAACACCACCACTTACTCCTAGGATATTTGAGATTGATCCAGTTGGCGCGATACTCAATAGACGTGAGTTTCTCATACCATATTTTTTAACCAACTCATCAACTTCAGGGGTTATAACAGTTTTATAGAATCTAGATGCAGAAATCTTCTCGTAATCAAAAGCAGGGAAGGCTCCTTTTTCTTTAGCGTTTAAAGCTGTGGCTTTTGTAGCTTGATTAATCATTCTGCTCATTAATTTATCAAGGAAATCTAAGAATTCTTCTGAACCATAAGGCAGTTTTAAACTCAAAGCTAAGTCAGCTAACCCCATAACTCCAAGTCCGACTTCACGGTATTTCTTGACATGATCTCTTTGTTCTTTTAAAGCATGACGGTTTCCTAAAAGAGTTAACAAGTCATCCAATGAATAAATCATTTCTTCTACAACATGGTCAAATCTTTCCCAATCATAATAAGCGTCGTCTAAAAAAGGATTTTTTACAAACGCATTTAGGTTAATACTTCCTAAATTGCAAGAACCATGAGCCATTAGAGGTTGTTCTCCACATGGATTAGTTGCAGTAAACTTCACTTCATCATACTCACTTAGGAAATGATAATCATTCATTTTATCGATAAACATAATTCCTGGGTCACCCATTGTATGAGCTGAATAGGCGATTAATTCAAGTAATTGTCTAGCTTTTACTTTCTTTTCGATAAACTCATATGGAGTTTCAAACTTCATAATCCAGTCTTGATCGTTTTCTACTGCGTTCATAAAGTCATCTGTTAAAGCGATTGATATATTAGCTCCGTTGATTTTGTTTAAGTCTAATTTAGTCGTCACGAAATCAATAATATCAGGATGATCAATATTAAGAACAAGCATCAAAGCTCCACGACGGTTGTCTTGTTGTGTGTTTAATGTCGTATGAGAATATTTTTCCGCAAATACTATCACTCCCGGAGTGGTATTAGAACTATTGTTTACTTTAGCTCCTTTCGGTCTGATCTTTGATAGATTCATACCTTGACCGCCACCATAGCTATAAGTTCTTGCTATTTGATAATCAACTTTATAAATACTCTCTAAATTATCTTCTGGATCTTCTGTTACATAGCAGTTGCTACCAGTGATGTTCCCTTCACGTCCGATTGCGTAAAGGTTTCTACCACCGAAAATTGCTTCCTTATGACGAAGTATCTTTTCTAAAGCAGGTCTTTTAATTGCTACTCTTTTGATGAAGTCTTTTTTGTTTTCATTATTCAATAGATATTTTTGCAAAATCAAATCTTGGCGTTCGTCATTGTCGCTCCAAGGATTTTCTCGATCTAATCTTTGTTTTTCACGATATTTGATATAAGCTTTAGCCGTTTCATATTTTTTTGTGTCCATCAAATATAGTTCAACACAGTCTTGAATATTTTCAATTGAGATTTCTGTGCCGTTTTGCAAAAGATCTTTAGTTATGAATCTTGCTTGGTCCAAACATTCATCATATGTAATTTCTTCACCAACACTTAGATATGCTTTGTGCATTGCGTTTGCAATTTTTGAAATGTCAAATTTCTCTTTTACTCCGTTGCGCTTGATAACATACTTTGTCATAATATTTCTCCCCTTATATTCTTCGATTTCAGAAAAAATCGGCTAACTGGTAAATAAAATAACTCACCGGAATTATCTTCCGATGAATTAATCATTCTTATAAACATTATATAGTAATACATAATGAAATTACAAGTCAAAAAACCAAAATAATTGTAAATTTTTATAAATAAAAAGCGAAGATTAATTCTTCACTTTTATTATATCTATTTCGAATTTAAAATTGCAATCGTGTGATTTATTCTTTCGATGACTTTATCTTTTCCAAGTATTCTTAAAACATCATAAAAGTTCGGAGTACTAGTTTTTGCGCATGTTGCAAGTCTTAGAATTTCAGCATACTCACCGATATGTCCAACATATTTTTCTGGTTCTTTATTATATTGCTTTGCTCTTTGTGCGAAACCTTTGTTCAAAGCTAGCTCTTTCATTCCGTTAAACCAATTCTCTTGATCTAGGTTCAAATCAAAATTATCTCTGTACTCACTTAAAACTTCTATTATGAAATCTTTGGTAAATCTTTCGTTAAAGACTACTTGAGAACTTAAATCATAATAATATTTGTCATACATAAAATTGATTATCGGTAGAATATCGCTAAATTTCTCGTAATCCTTTCTTGGTTTCTCTTGCTGACGCTCGATATTTATTATTTCTTTAAAGTAATCTAAATCTTCCTCAATCACCATTTTTAGTTCTTTGTCATATTCGTTAGCATACATCATAGTTTTTTCAGTGAAGTCATCTTTATTCATATTTCCTAAAACTTCTTTTGAGATTGATTTAACTTTTTCCAAATCAAACAAAGCCCCATCTAAACTCATTTTTGCAAAATCTAGGTTGAAATCAAAAATATTGCTTCTAGGATTTGCAAGACGCCACTCCTCAAAATTTGAGTTAGCAAGTGTCATCAAGTATTCAAGGAAACCTTCAATAGGATATCCTTTTTCTAAGAAATAATCAACGCTAGCTTCTGCATCTTTACGTTTGGATAACTTCCTTCTTTTGTCATCATCTAATTTCATAATCACTGGAAAATGACAAAAGACTGGCTTTTGCCAATTCAACTGTTCAAACATTTCTAGATGAATCGGAGCCGAAGGCACCCATTCTTCACCTCTTGTAACATGGGTTGTTCTCATGAAATGATCATCAACAACGTGAGCGAAATGATAGGTAGGTAGACCGTCGCTTTTCATTATAACAATATCTTGAATATTCTTAGGAAACTCAATATTTCCTCTGATTGCATCTTCTAAAACTACTTTTTCATCTAGTTGACCCAAAGACTTAAATCTTATGACATAGTCTTTTTTGCTTTTGATATTTTCTATGACTTCATCATCAGATAAGTAGCGACACTTTGCATATTCATGATAATAACCTGGAAGCACCTTTTTTTCTTCTTGTTCTTTTCTAATTTCATTTAACTCATCGTGAGTACAAAAACAAGGATATGCCATTCCTTTGATTAACATTTCCTTAATTACTGTATGATAAATCAATCTTCTCTGAGATTGAATATAAGGGCCATATTTGCCTTCATGTAAAAAGCTCTCGTCTGGTGTTATTCCAAAGATCAGAAGTTGTTCTATAAGTCTATCTCCAGAACCCTTAATTTCTCTTTTTTGATCTGTGTCTTCAAGACGCAAAAAGAATACACCATCAGTTTGTTTTGCAAAACGCCAACTGACAAGTGATGTAAACAAAGATCCAGTATGCAAAAAACCTGTCGGTGATGGTGCGAATCTTGTTACAATTGCATCATCTTTTAGTGGTCTTTTAGGATACTTGACTTCTAAATCTTGGATGGTTTCAGTAATATTAGGAAATATTAAGTCAGCGATTTCTTTTCTCTTGTTCATATTTTTCTCCTTTGTTAAGGTAATGTGTTAATAATCATTAATATAACGATTAATATTATACCATAATTTAACAAATATTAAAGTTAAACATATATGTATCTTGACTTTAATTGACTTATGAAAGCGCTTGTGTTAAGATATTTTAGAAGTCGGATTATGTTAAAAGGTGAATTATGGATAAGTGTCGTTTTGAAGAGGAATATATTGAAATATTAACTGAAGAATTGGTTCCTGCCAAAGGCTGTACCGAACCGATATCTATTGCTTTTGCTGGAGCTAAAGCAAAAGAGTTGTTAGGTTCAATTCCTGATAAAGTGATACTTGAAGTAAGCGGAAACTTAATTAAGAATATCCGTTGCGTTACCGTCCCTAACACAAATAATCTAGTTGGCATTGAAGCTAGTGTTTTATCCGGCATTGTCGGTGGAGAATCTGCTTTAGAATTGGAAGTAATCTCTAACTTAAAACCCAAACACTTGAAGCTTGTAAACGAGCTTTTGCTCAAAGATATTGTTGAAGTAAAACTGCTAGATACAAGTATTAACCTGCATTTCATTCTAACAGCTTTTCATGATAATAATTGCGTAAAAATCGAAATAAAAAATCTTCACACCAACATCGTTAAAATTGAAAAAAATAACCAAATCATCCTAGAAAAAAATAATGCCAACGAAGAGTATTTTGGAGTTGAGACCGATAGGTCTAATTTAACGGTGGAAAATATTCTTAAGTTCACAGAAACTGTTGATTTAGAAAAAATTAAACCGATGCTTGATAGACAGATAAAGTACAACATGGCAATTGCTAAAAAAGGGATTGAAAAAAGTTTTGGAGTTACAATCGGTAAAACGATATTAAAATATGATCAATCCATTTTTTCGAAAATTAAAGCTTATACCGCCGCTGCATCTGAGGCAAGAATGAGCGGATGTTCTTTACCTGTTATCACAAACTCAGGAAGCGGTAATCAAGGTATCACATCCAGTGTTCCCGTAATTCTTTTCTGTAGAAATCTAAAGATGCCAAAAGAAAAATTGTATCGAGCACTAGTCTTGTCAAACTTATTAACAATTTATCAAAAAAGTTTCATCGGTAGATTATCAGCTTTTTGTGGAGCAATAAGTGCAGCCGTTTCTTCTGGAGCAACTTTCACTTATTTAAGCGGTGGTAATATAGATCAAATCAAAATGACAATCTCAAATGCTCTTGCCAATGTATCGGGAGTGGTATGTGACGGTGCAAAACCATCTTGTGCATCAAAGATTGCCACCGGATTAGACGCAGCCATCTTAGGTCACTTCCTTGCAATGGAGAATCATCAATATAATCCGCTATCGGGAATACTAAAAAATAATGTTGATGAAACGATTCTTGCGGTTGGCAAAATGGCTAGCTTAGGTATGAGAGATACTGATAAAGTTATCCTTGACTTAATGCTAAAAAAATAATTAACCAATAATTTATAAAGACAAATCCAAACTAGGATTTGTCTTTTTTTAGGGATTTTATGTTAGCTATTCTTTCTTTTAGAGGTGGATGAGAATAATAGAATTTCACATAGAGAGGGTGAGGTGTTAAATTGGAAAAATTCTCTCTGCTTAACACTTTCAATGCACTTATAAGCATTTCATCAGAATAGTTTTGGGCTGCATAAGCATCGGCTTGATATTCAAATTTTCTTGAAATATAACTTAATGGAATGTTTATTATCAAAGTAACAACAGATAAGAAAATCATATATAAAATCAAATTGAAACCATAACTAATCTCAGAAAAATCAAATGCTAAACTAAAAACCTCATTATCTAGGAATATCATTATGCCTAACATATATATAGATAGCATTAAAACCATTTGAATTAGATTAAAAATGATATGCTTATGCTTATTGTGGCCGATTTCATGAGCTAACACAGCTATTATTTCTTCTTCGGACATCTTTTCAATTAAAGTATCATACAGTACAATTCTTTTAACTTTTCCAAAACCGGAAAAGTAAGCATTCAATTTAGTGGATCTTTTTGAAGCGTCAATGACGCTTATTTTGCTTATTTCATAACCGACTTTTTCCGCAAAAGCATAAATCTTGTCTTTCAATGGTGAATCATCAAGCGGTCTTAATTTATTGAATAACGGTACAAAAAGCTTTGTATAACTAATATTAATGAATAGCATTATAAGAATCGAACTACCCCAAGCAATAAAAAAGAAAAGATTACCTGAAGATAAATAAAGTTGAACTATGCCGTAAACTGCTCCTCCACCAAATATAATGGTTAAAATAAGTGATTTTATCTTGTCTATTATAAATGTTTTTTTGGTCATTTTGTTAAATCCGTACTTATTCTCGATTGTAAAGACCGAATAATATGAGAATATCAGATCAATAACGTAGTTGATTAAAAAGTAAAAACCAATAACTATTAGTGATTGATGCGGGACATTCATAGTAATATCTGTAGCGAAAGTATATAATTTATTGAAAATACTTAAACTTAAAAACATTAATATAATAATGAAGTTGATTGATGATGATATTAGTTGAAGGAAAAAATTCTCCATATAATAATTTTTCCAATCGACATACTTTTCCATATCATAGATATCGACAAGTTCTTCTGGAATTTTAGCATTACGGTTTTTGTAATTTAAAATTGACAAAAACAAATTAACTCCAAAGTTGACAATCAAAAAAGAGAAAATCACCAGCACAATAAAAGTTTCCATTATTACTCTCCTTTGTTAAGAAATTCTTTTAACCATTTGTTTAAAGCTCTTTGATTCTTAAAAATCATTTTACGGCCACTATTAAGATTAAAATTTTCCATCATTTTTATTTTTCTTTTCTTAGTTCGACCCTGATGTAATATCCACCATTGAAATTCAAAATCAAACTTCTCTATGCATCCTAAGCTATCTCTAGTTTTTCCTCGGTGTTTAAGGTATCTTTTTAAAGATCGCCAGTAACATGTAAAACGATTAAAATCAAGAAAAATAGTCAAATCTGCCATTGAAAACCTTTCTCTTGCAACAGCGCTATAGTTTCCGTCTATGACCCAATCTTCATTTTTTCTGATGAACTCACTGACTATCGAACTTTGCTCTTCTATAGTTCTTTCTTGCCAGTCACCATAAAAGTGAACTCTATCAAGATGTAAGTGTGGGATATTTAAATTTTCACCTAGTAGTTTAGCTAAAGTAGACTTTCCTGAGCCACTATAACCAATGATTTGAATTTTCATAATTCTCCTTAGATTAGTAAAGTTTTCAACAACAAGTATATCAAAAGTAAAGTTATAAAGAAAGTGTAAATTAAAACGTCACTTCTAATGATACTTTGTTCATACCTTTGATTTAATACATTTGTAGTGATTACAAATCGATCTATAAAACCAAGTTTTTCAGTATCTCGGTCTGTTAGTTTCAATAATTCCTCCTTATTGTAAGGACATTTGTCTCCATAAACTAGCACACATATATTACGCATGACCCAATAAGCAGGGTAAAAAAACAGATATTCGATACTTAACCATTTTGGTAACTTAACGTTTAATAGTTTAAATCGTTTTGCTAAGAAAAAGACTAAAATTCCAACTAGGATTATTGATAAACTCAATAAGATATCTTCAAGATTAAATACATTCAAATTAAGAATATGACTATTGATAAATCCCACATCATAGGTAGTTGACAGTAGTTGCGGTGCGATTAAATTGTTCAAAACAAAGCCGGGATTTAATCCAATTCCAATGATTAAAATTGCGATACTACCCAAAGCTAAGTCCAAACTAGAAATATCAAAGACTAAATTTTTATACTCATTCTCATTCTTTTTTAAGAAGACATAATAAAACATCTTCATAAAATAAGTTACTGTCATACACGATATGACAATATACATTATTTCGGCGATATAAAAGGTCGAATTAATGTAAGCTGCTTCCGTAAGTCCATGATGAATAAAAGTCTTAGAAACATAGCCGTTGAATAGTGGCATACCAATTATACCCAACATTGCGATGAAGAATACGACTGTGGTAAAAGGTAGTTTTTTTGCTATTCCTCCGAGTTTATACATATTAAGCTCTTTTGTATGGAAATAAATTACTCCAGCAACCATAAATAATAAAGATTTGAATAGAGCGTGATTGACAATATGATAAATCGCTCCGGTATACCCCATAGCGCCTTCATAACCTAAATATAGCGCTGTACCAATACTAACTACGATGTATCCCATTTGACTTACGGAACTATATGCAAGTAGTTTCTTTATGTTATCCTGCAATAAAGCCATAAAAGCCCCTAATGCCATCGTCACTATTCCAGTCCAAATAATTATTGCTCCAATATTGTTTACCGATAACCAAAGCGGATCGTTGATGCTCGTGATAGAGTCTCTACTTGGGAAATAATAACTTACAGCTACCCTAAGAATGCCATACGCTCCTATTTTTATCATTACTCCAGATAAAAGTGCACTGGCTGGCGTAGGAGCTACCGGATGAGCTCTAGGGAGCCAAACATGCACTGGAGCCATACCGGCTTTGATTCCAAAGCCAAATACTAATAATCCCATTATCCAATATTTTAGATTACCAAAATTTTCAAGTTCAGCAATCTTTGAAGTGAATCTTAAATCGCCTAAATTGAAATATATGAGAATTAATGCCGTTAAGATTAGAAAACCTCCTATAAGCCCCATGATTACATAATTGTAACCTGCCTTATAAGATTCTTCATTTTGTCCATGTATTACTAGCATATAAGAGGTTATTGTCATGATTTCAAAGAATAAAAACATCACTAACAAATCACCAGCTACAATCGTTCCCAAAACGGCACTGTAAGTCAAAGCCAAAAAGAAGAAAAATCTAGTTCCGTGTCTTTCTTTTTTCATATATTCATGAGCATAAATCATTACATAGAACCAAACAAACGAAGATATCAACAAGACAATATACGCAAGCATATCGATTCTAAAGAAAAGGCCGATACCAAAAACCCCAGGGATTTCAAAATCAAGAATTCCCAATAAAACTTTTGGATAAATCATTAGAATGTATACAATTTCAAAAAAGCTCATATAGATAATCGACTTATCCCTGCTGGATGAAAGTTTTTCGCCAAAGATAAGTTCAAACACAGCTCCAAATAGAGGTATAGAAATAATTATAAACATATCGAAACTATATGAAGATAAAAACTCTAGATAAGACAAATAAAAGTTAGTTCCTTCCAACCAACTTCTGAAATTGAAGACATCTTGTGAAAAGATAACAAAGAAGAATATTAAGACAATCGAAAATCCGACCAAAATCGAATTGGACTTGACCATTGAATCAAATATCTTAATCGTTCTTCTTTCTTTCATTTTTACACATCCTTTATAGCTTAGTTATCAACATTAAAATTATTAAAAAAGTTAGAAAACTAGTGTAAATAATTGCATCGCTTCTAATAATACTCTGTTCATAGCGTCGGTTAAAAACATTTGTAGTAACAATAAAGCGATCGATAAAACCAATCTTTTCAACATCTTTTTCTGTAAGCTTTGAAAAATCATCCTTATCCATCGGACATCTGTCTCCATACATCAATCTACAAATATTGCGCATGATAATATAAGCCGGCAAGAAAAATAAATACTCTATACTTAACCATTTCGGCAGATGTAAATGGAATAGATTGAATTTTTTACCTAAAATGAAAATGACGAAACCTAACCCTACAATTCCTAGAGTCATCAATAAGTCTTTACCGGCAAAAACATTCATATGTGCTATATGGTGCTCAACAAAATATGGGTCATAGGTGGTTGTATTCAAAATCGGTAAAATCAGGCTCTTAAGAATGAAATTAGGTGACAAACCAATTAATACAATAATTATAGCCATGCTCCACATAGCTATATCGAGACTTGAATAATCGAATACCATAGTTTTATACTCATTATCTGTTTTTCTTAAAAATACATAATAAAACATTTTTATGAAAGAACAAACAGTACCAGCACTAACCACTATGAAAATAATCTCTGCATAGAAAAATATAGGATGCTCTAACTCAGTTGCTTCTACTATTCCATGATGCAATATGGTTTTCGAAATATAACCGTTTAATAATGGAATACCGCTAATCCCCAAAGCTGCAATTAAAAATGTAATTGTTGTAAAAGGCAATTTTTTCCATAAACCACCGAGTTTATACATATCTAATTCCTTGGTATGATAATAAATTACTCCGGCAATCATAAATAGTAAAGATTTGAACAAAGCATGATTTATAATATGATACATCGCCCCGGTAAAGCCCATAGCTCCTTCATAACCTAAATATAAAGCTACACCGACTCCGGTTATGATATACCCCATTTGACTAATTGAGTGATAAGCCAACATTTTTTTGATATTCGCTTGTTGAAGGGCTAAGAAAACACCTAAAGCCATCGTGATAATTCCGGCCCAAATTATAATAGCTCCAATATTTGTTGCAGCTTGCCATAATGGATCGTTTATTCCAGCTACTGAATCTTGGCTTGGAAAATAGTAACTTGTCGCAACACGGATAATTCCAAAAGCACCAATTTTTATCATAACCCCTGAAAGTAAAGCACTTGCTGGGGTTGGTGCCACTGGATGAGCTCTTGGTAACCAAACATGCACGGGCGCCATCCCCGCTTTTATTCCAAATCCAAATACCAAAAGACCCATAATCCAGTATTTCAGATTTCCTAAAGTATTTAATTTAGCGATTGCGGAAGCAAACCTTAAATCACCAATATTAAAATACAACAAAATTATTGCAGTTAAAATTAAGAATCCGCCAATTAACCCCATGATTATGTAGTTATAGCCAGCTTTATATGATTGTTCATTTTGACCGTGAATTACTAACATATAAGATGTTATCGTCATGATTTCAAAGAAAATAAACATCATCAGCAAATCACCGGAGCAAATAGCGCCAATAACAGAACTATATGTCAATCCCAAGAAAAACAAAAACCTGGTTGTCTTCTTTTCATGAGTCATATATTCATGAGCATATATCATTACAAAAAACCAAATGAATGCTGACAACAATAAAACCGAATATCCTAGCATGTCGATTCTTAAAGTCAATCCGATACTAAAAACTTGAGGTATTTCGATGAATAAAGTCTTATTGAGAATAATGGGATACATCAAAACAATTATAACCAACGTTAAAAATCCCATATAAATAACCGACTTGTCTCGATGTTTTACCGACTTTTCGCCATATTTAAGTTCGATAATAGCTCCGACTATTGGGATTAATATTATAATTACAATCAGGTAATCTACCCATGATGATGCTAATAAATTTAAGAATCCTGATGATTCGACAATTGCTTGATTTATACCAAACCAATTACCAACAAAGGCAATAAAATAAAGCAACAAAAACATACTCAAACCTACTAGGTATGAGTTTGATTTTACCATTGAATCGAATATCTTCATCTTCGGGAATTTTAGCATAGAGAAACCTACTTTATTTATGATAATAAACTATTAACTGCTGCTTCTATAAAAACCATTATCTGATTTGGAAACAATCCCACAACAACAATCAAAACACCTAGCAACACCAATGGTGCAATCATTGTTCTTGGAGTTGGTTCGATAGATTTTAAACGGTAACGATATTTTTCGTTCTTTAAGAAAGCCAAAATAATTATTGGTAAGTAATAAATTACATTAAGCAAACTACTTAAAATTAGGATAACCAAGAAAATGATCTGATTTTGATCTAAAACGGCGACACCAAGATTTAATTTAGAAATAAAACCGCTGGTCAAAGGTATGCCTATCATTCCGAGTGCCGCTATTGAGAATACTCCCATAGCGACCGGCATAATAAATCCCATACCGTCAAAGTCATTTACCTTTCTGGTTTTCTTGTAAAATATGATTTCACCCACAGAAAGGAACAAAGCTGTTTTCATCAATCCATGAGATAAAATATGAAAAAATGCAGCTCTTAATCCTTCAAAACTTAATAGACCTATACCTAATAAAATATAACCCATTTGAGCAACAGAAGAATATCCCAACATTCGTTTTACGTCTTTTTGGGCAATCGCAAAAACCGATCCCATTATCATCGCCACTCCAGCTAAAACTAGGAGTATTGTGGAAATATTCATTTCATTTAAAATATCTAATTTAAAAACTCTAAACAAAACCTTAACTAAAACCAATATATAAACTTTGATTACAATAGCAGATAAAATAGCACTTGAGGTTGAAGGTGCAGCTGAATGGGCATCTGGTAACCAGATATGGAAGGGAAAGATTGCGGCTTTGATTCCCAATCCGATTATCATGAATCCTAATGCAACAACGATATTCACTGGATAACTGACAAATGCATTTTGAATGCTTTCTGAAATTAAAGTAATATTTGTAAAACCTGTAGCCATATAGATTAAAGCTACACCAAACAGATATGATAGTGAGCCTAACTCATTCATCATTACATATCTAAACGCTGATGTATACGTATCCTTTTTCCTTTTTATCGAAATTATTGCACAGGTTGTAATCGAAAGAATTTCAATAAAAACATAGGTATTAAACAAATCATTAGTATATAAAATCCCAAACATCGACATTAAAAGGATAAACAACAAAACATAGTATCTACCATACTCCGTTTTTTCAATACCTTCAGTTGCATCACCGCTTGAGTAAATATATATTATAGCCGCTAATCCGGCAATAATAGTGGTAAATAAAGCGGAAAAAGGATCGACTATGAATTCGATACCAAATCTAGCTTCATGACCACCGAAGGTATAGTGGATAACGCCTTTATTATTTACATGCCACAATAAATAACTTGAGGATATCAAGACTAATCCCAAGACTATAAAACCAAGAATTAGAGTTATCTTAAAAGGCTTTCTTTTTAATAATGGAATAACCAATGCCATCAAAAGAAAAAGCAAGAGGTTAATTATAGGTAGTTGTTCAATGTTCATCGTTTTCCTCACTAATTAATCTCGACAATTCTTTTTGGTCGATTGTTTTATAATTTTCATAAATTCTTACTACTAAACTTAGAGAATATACCGTTATTGAAACCACTACTACGATTCCAGTCAAGATTAAAACGGAAGGAATCGGATTGATAAACAATTGGTCATCAACATTAGGATTAATAATCGGAGGAACTCCACCAGTAACATTCCCTATAGCTACGAAAAACAAAAATACTCCCGTCCCCATAATGTTAATTCCCATAATTCTTTTAATTAAGTTGCTATGAGTCACAACTATTCTTAAACCTATCACAAATAAAGCAATAGCTCCAATATAGTTGATATTTTCGACTATTTTATCTAACCACATGATTACACCCCCTCATCAATCAGAAGATTGAATAGAGAAATCATGGTTGAGGCCACTTTTATACCGATACCAATCATTAGTAAAGGAATCATTCCTCCCGAAAGGATACTTCCTACAACTCCTTCAGGAAAACCTGCATCGATATTTGTAAGGAATCTATCGGCGAATACCAAACCCACTAACCCGATTGTAACAAACCAGATAATCCCACCACTCTCAGCTATCTCTGATGCTTTATGTGAAAATTTCTTTTTGCCTTTTTCTCTACCAAAAACCAATGTATAAAGAATTAGGGTTGTTCCGATTATCGCGCCTCCAGCAAATCCGCCTCCAGGACTAACGTGACC
>JAVEQW010000102.1:0-3596 GCA_034007385.1 Candidatus Izemoplasmatales bacterium | reverse complement strand
TCATATATGGTATAATTGCTTAGATGATAAGCTTTTTACCATATATTTTTTTATGGAGGTAAATTATATGGATTTATTTAAAAAATGTGACGATTTCACTTTAGCAGAAGAATATAAGGAGTTAGGTGTATATCCATATTTTCATGCTTTAGAAACAAAACAAGATATTGAAGTTTTCATGGAAGGTAAAAGAAGAATCATGATAGGTTCAAATAACTATCTTGGTTTAACCGGAGATGAAAGAGTTATTGAGGCTGGAGTTAAAGCTTTGAAAGAGTTTGGTTCAGGCGTTTCTGGGTCAAGATTTTTAAATGGAACACTAACAACTCATATTTTACTAGAAAAAGAACTGGCTGAATTCTTAAACAAAGAAGCATGTGTTACTTTTTCAACGGGATTTCAATCAAATCTAGGAATTCTTTCTGCCATCGCAGGAAGAAATGATCTTATATTTAGTGACCGTGAAAATCACGCGTCAATTTATGACGGAATCAGATTATCATATGCAGAAATGGTTAGATTCCATCATAATGATATGAGAGACTTAGAACAAAAACTAGCAAAGGCTGATCCTAATAAAGGAAAATTAATCGTAACCGATGGTGTTTTTTCAATGAGTGGAGATATTTGCAATTTGCCTGAAATTGTTAGATTAGCGAAAAAATATGACGCTAGAGTAATGGTTGACGATGCGCATGGTTTTGGTGTTTTAGGAAAACATGGTAGAGGAACGGCTGAGTATTTTGGATTAGAAGACGATGTTGATATTATCATGGGAACATTCTCAAAATCATTAGCTAGCTTAGGCGGATATATGGTTGCTAGCAAAAAAGTTGTCGAATATGTTAAGCATAAATCAAGACCGTTTATTTTCTGTGCCGCTATTACACCTGCAAATGCAGCTACC
Organism: Candidatus Izemoplasmatales bacterium; assembly: GCA_034007385.1. Classification (GTDB taxonomy): domain Bacteria; phylum Bacillota_I; class Bacilli_A; order Izemoplasmatales; family Hujiaoplasmataceae; genus UBA2289. The sequence goes on along the minus strand of JAVEQW010000102.1, from coordinate 2,689 downwards.
GCATTAGAAGCATTAAGAATTTTAAAGAAGGAACCAGAAAGACCAAAAGCTTTACTTGATATTGCTAAATATGTAAGAGAAGGCCTAAAAGCAAAAGGTTTAAATATCATGGAGAATTCGATTGCTCCAATTATTCCAATCTATACATATTCAATGTTAAGAACAATTATTGCTTGTAAAATACTATATGAACGTGGAGTTTACGTTAATCCGGTTCTACCACCAGCAACACCAGAAGGTGAATGTTTAATAAGAACTTCTTATACTTCTACACACACAAAAAATTTAATGGATGAAGCTATTGAAATTATCGCTGACGTCTTGAATAATTTACCAGAAAAAGATGAAGAATTGATGGCTTTATTGAATACAAAACATGAATAAGACAGTAGTTATAAGCGGAGCTTCAAGCGGTATTGGTTTCGCTACCGCTGAATACTTAGATAATCTTGGTTATAACGTAATTGGCCTTTCAAGAAAATATCCTACTAATGAATACAAATTTAAATACTATTTGTGTGATATTACTAAAGAAGATCAGATTATAAAACTCGTAGAAAATTTAAAACAAGATAATGGATCTATTGATGTCTTGGTTAATTGTGCAGGTATGGGTGTATCAGGAGCTATTGAGTACTCAAGCGAAAAAGAATTCAGAAAAATTTTTGATGTTAATGTTATGGGACAGTTTTTACTTACTAAAAACTTAATCCCGCTATTAAGAAAATCAAATAACGCAAAGATTATCAATATTGGATCAGTTGCAGGCGAATTAATTATACCTTTTCAAACCTTCTATTCTATGACAAAAGCTGCAATCCATGCTTTTTCAGAAGGGTTAAGAAATGAGTTGAGACCATTTAACATTCAAGTAGTATCAGTGCTTCCCGGGGATATCAAAACCGATTTTACTAAGAATCGTGAGATGCCTTTAGTATTAGAGGACGACGTTTATAATGATAGAATCAAAAAATCTTTGGCAAGAATGGCTAAGGATGAAGAAAACGGTATGCCGGCTCTTTCAGTGGCTAAAGTCATTAAAAAACTAATTGATAAGAGAAGGGTTCCTGTCGCTAAAACAGTAGGGTTTCAGTACAAATTGTTTGTATTTTTACAAAGAATTTTTCCGAAGTCATTTGTTAACTGGATAATTAAAAAAATGTATGGTTAGTCATACATTTTTTCTTTTTATGATATAATAATTTTGAGGTGAAAATACATGAAGATATATATTGATAAAAAAATGATGGGGAGAAAAAATTACCCAAAGCTTTTAAAGAAGTTTCCAACTATAGAGTTCGTTGAAGAACTAGATAAAGCACACGATGTAGAAGCTATGGTGATTATGAACTCTAGTTTAAAACAAATTAATATTGATGATTATCCTAAAGTAAAATGGATTCAATTGTTAATGGCTGGATTCGACAATATCAATATAGATAAAATCAAAAACAAAGGGATTTTAATCGGGAATGCTAGAGACATTTTTTCCATCTCGATAGCTGAAGATGTTTTCTCAAAAATTCTTTTATTTAATCGTAATACCAAATTTTACTTAGATTCAATGAAAAGTAAAACATGGAGTCCTATAAAGAAGGAACCGGAGATCAATAATTCTGTTGTTTCTATCTTAGGTACCGGATCAATCGGTCAAGAAGTCGCAAAAAGAATGAAAGCATTCGGGGCTAAGAAAATACTTGGTTATAAGCAAAGCAAAACTACAGTTCCTTATTTTGATGAAATCTATACTGATCAAGACGGTTTGAATTATGTAATAAAGGAAGCGGATTATCTAATACTGGCCTTGCCATTAAATAATAATACCTATCATATTATCAATAGGGAAAAACTTGATTCAATGAAACCTACAGCGCTGCTTATCAATGTTGCTAGAGGCGATGTAGTAGACCAAGCTGCATTGATAGAAGCGCTAAAACAAAAGAAAATAAGAGGTGCCGGATTAGATGTTACTACACCAGAACCTCTGCCTGTTGATAGTGAACTATGGAACTTGGATAACGTTTTTATCACACCTCATAATGCTTCAAGTAGTCCTTATATGAAAGATAGGCTTTATGAAATGACGCTCTTAAATCTTGAACTATATATTAGTGGTAAGAAACCGAATTACTTATTATAAAATTTTTAAAGAGGCAATGATTTGCCTCTTTATTCTTTATAATAGTTTTTCGATAACTGGTGCTAATTCTTCAGGTTTGACTTTTGAACCGTAACGACCGTAAACATTTCCTTCTCTGTCAATGATAAATTTAGTGAAGTTCCATTTGATCTTAGAACTTGTAAGTTTGTCAAGAAGCGATGGTTTGTGATCTTCTTTACCAGGTTCTTCATCATTTGGTTTTACTTCTTTTAGATACTTGTAAAGATCTATGGCGTTATCACCGTTTACTTCGATTTTTGAGTAAGTTTCAAAGGTTGTATGATAGTTTGCTTGGCAGAATCCAGCAATCTCTTCATCACTTCCAGGAGCTTGATTTAAAAACTGATTACAAGGCAAATCAATGATTTCTAAACCTTTATCTTGGTACTTTTCATACAGTTCTTGAATCCCTTTGTATTGTGGTGTATATCCGCATTTAGTCGCTGAATTAAAGATTAATAAAACCTTACCTTTAAATTTGTCTAATTTGATTTCTTCTCTTTCAATGTTCTTAATTGAATAGTCATA
>JAVEQW010000101.1:0-3613 GCA_034007385.1 Candidatus Izemoplasmatales bacterium | reverse complement strand
ATCTTCTATTTTAACAATGAAAGACTGGCATATAGCTTACAATATAAAACCCCAATTCAAGTTAAACTCGAATCAGGGTTTAATTAAAAAATCTTTTTTGTGTCTACGAACTCTTGACTAGTTCAATAATTCGCAAGCCTTTTTTTAATATTGCAATGGATATTTATCTGTAAGAATTTTTACTCTTCCTTTTACTTCTTCTAAAACTTCTTCATTCTCAGGATTCATCAAAATCATATCAATCAGTACAGCAACTTCGACAAAATCTTCTTCTTTAAATCCTCTAGTTGTCATTGCAGGTGTTCCCAATCTGATACCGCTTGTTATAAAAGGTTTCTTAGTATCATAAGGAATTGTGTTCTTATTACATGTTATATTAGCTAAATCCAAAAGGTTCTCAGCTTTTTTACCAGACATATTTGCTTTTGATAAAACATCCAATAATAGTAAATGATTGTCTGTTCCATTACTTACTACATGATATCCCAATTCTATAAATTTATTAGCAAAAACTTTTGCGTTAGCAACTACTTGTTTTTGATATTGCACAAACTCTTCTGTTAAAGCTTCTTTAAACGCAGCTGCTTTTGCAGCAATTATGTGCATTAAAGGTCCACCTTGAATTCCCGGGAATACAACTCTATCGACATTCTTTGCGATTTCTTCATTATTAGTAAGAATTATACCACCTCTAGGACCTCTAAGGGTTTTATGTGTTGTAGATGTTACAATATCTGCATAATCACAAGGATTAGGATGTAGTCCAGCAGCAACTAAACCAGCTATATGTGCCATGTCAACCATTAACATAGCGCCAACTTTATCACAAATCTCTCTAAACTTTTTAAAATCAATGATTCTTGGATAAGCACTAGCCCCTGCCACAATCAATTTAGGTTTTATTTCTAATGCTTGTCTTTCTAAATCTTCATAATCAATCATTTCTGTTTCTTTATTGACAAAATATGGATGAAACTCATAATCAATACCACTGAAACTTAATGGATGTCCATGAGTTAAGTGTCCGCCTTGATCAAGCGCCATACCCAATACTACATCACCATGATTCAAAATTGCACGATAAGCTCCCATATTAGCTGTAGAACCTGAATGAGGTTGAACGTTAGCGAATTTAACATTAAACAGTTGTTTGATTCTTTCTCTAGCTAAATCTTCTGCTTCATCAACAAACTCACAACCGCCATAATATCTTTTCCCCGGATATCCTTCGGCATATTTGTTGGTAAGAACACTTCCGTCTGCTTCTAAAACCGCTTTTGAAACAAAATTTTCTGATGCAATTAATTCAATGTGTGATTGTTGACGATTTAACTCTTTTTGAATGACTTGAAAAAGTTCATTATCAGAATTTTTTAAATACATGAATTATTCTCCTTTATAAAATCTTGAAATATTATTTTAAACTCTTCTATACTAAGAGCCTCTCCTCTAATTGTATCAATTATATTATTTCTTTCAAGCAAATTCTTAAAATACTGCTTGGTGTAATCAGGATAATTATCACTTAAATTATTAATCAAAGTTTTTCTCCTTTGAGTAAACGAATTATGTAAAAATTTATAAAATTCTTTTTTGTCAAAATTATCTAAGTTTTGTTTTCGGTCTAGTCTTATTACTGCGGAATCAACTTGAGGTCTCGGTTTAAAAACTGTCTTAGGAACCTTAAATAAATACTTCGCTTCCGCTTGATCTTGAATGATTATGCTTAGAGCATTATAATCTTTAGTATTTGGTTTTGAAGTTAAACGTTGTGCAACTTCCAGTTGCATCATAAGGGTCAAATCCTTTATGTTTTCGGTCTCTTCTAAGACTTTCATGATTATTGGCGTTGTTATATGATAAGGTAAGTTGCTAATAAGACTAATATTTGCAGCTCCATCAAGATATAATTCAATGTCTTTGTTTATATCAGACTTCAAAAAATCTTGGTTGATAATTTTGATATTATCTTTACTCTTGAAAAAATCATTTAAAATAGGAATCAGATCTTTATCAACCTCATAAATAAGAACTTTTTTTGCTTTTTCAACTATATGTTTTGTTAACGCTCCTAAACCTGGGCCTATCTCAATAACATATGTGTTTCTGTCTATCTTTGATTCTTTGATAATGTTCTTTATAATGTTTTCGTCCAATAAAAAATTTTGACTGAACTTCTTTTTGATAAAAAAATTGTCTTCGTCTATCACTTTTTTTGCGGACTTATTATAATTTGAATTCATGGATTATTTCATCAATCCTTTCTAGTTCTATACCTAGCATATTCAAGTTCTTTAGTAAGGCTTTACCATTAAAATAAGGAATGTTTAGTTTTTCGCATAAATAATTTCTTAATTTTGCTGAATTTGCATTACTAATCAAACCTCTATTATGAAGGTCTTTTCTTTGAATAATATCTCTGTCATAATTTATAGAAATCAATTTATTTAAGGCAAAGACAATATCATCTTTATCAGAATGTTCTATACCTACTTTTGTGTTATTTTTGTTTATAGCTTTACTTTTATTTATATATGCGAGTTTAAAATTACCTTTTGTCTCCAATATCTTGTTTGTTATTCTTTTTCCAGGAGAATCCGGATCAAGAAACAGAATTACATCTCTAACCAAACTTGTTTGATAAATCAAATTAAGGGTTTTGTCTGAAATCTCACTGCCATTCGTTACTATGCAATCAACATTTGGATAGATTGACTTAATTTTTTGTTCATCATGAGTCCCTTCAACGACTATAACTTGTTTATAATTCATTGATTTTTAAAATACCTTTTTTTGATTTTTTGAGGGACAATCACTTCTATAGCTTTGTTGGCAACTTCAATAATTTGGTTGCCTTGCCCACCATATTCTCCGTCAATATTCCATTTTGCCTTAGATTCTGTTTTTATTTCCATTCTTTCGGTCTTGAATCTTGTTACCAATGGTGTAGACCAAAAAGGAAATATGAAAGCTAAAATATAAAGATAAAAATTGAATGGAAATATATTTTTATATAATACTACATTAACTAATCCATCATCTAAACTTGGCTTATATATCATATTAACACCAGCGACTCGTTTTGAGTTTATTATCATAACAAGAGAAAAAACGCCTTTATATACTTCATCGTTATGGTGGATAGTCATCTTCATTTTCGGAATTGTAAATATCTCTTCCAAAGCTTTTACAAGATATGCAAAATACCCTATTTTCTTCTTTAATTTTGAATCTGTTACATAACTGATATCTATAAAAGCCCCAGAAGCGGTAACATAACATGAATAACGATCGTTCGTCTTAACTATATCCATTTTTACAGGGAGCCCTGTCAAAATGATATCAATTGATTTTTTGATATTTTTTGACAACCCAAGACTCATACCAATATCGCAACAAGTTCCCGCAGGAATATAACCTATTTTTGGTCTCGTTTCATGTTTCATCAATCCATTAACACATTCGTTAAAAGTTCCATCTCCACCGACTATAACTAACATATCATAATTTTCTTTACATGCAATTTCTGATAAATCTGTAGCGTGATTCGGATATTCTGTAGCATAGACAAAAATATCATGAAAATGAGGTTTAAATCTTTCCATGACATAAT
>JAVEQW010000020.1:0-17300 GCA_034007385.1 Candidatus Izemoplasmatales bacterium | reverse complement strand
AGCTACATTGATATATTACAACTCTACTAATCTGGTTATACACTATTTAAAAGACAATATAATATATTTTAATGATGGCACCGAAAACATTCAAGTTATAGATTATATTGGTAGAATGCTTATTGAAGGGGAAGTGGTTGGAGATTTGACAGTTATCAGAGATGGAACAAAATTGGATGATACTAGATTACTTTTATTTAATTATGATATGTCAAAAATTAGTATCTTCAATCATCTAGATTTCGATAGATTTTATAAGTTGAATGATTATAATGTTAGTTATATTTCTAACTATAGAACTCATGAAAACCAAGTTCAGTTTCTGCAAGTTGAAGCTAATTCTAGTAAAACAAATTTACTGATTTATAATTTAGAAAGTAAAAATGTTGATTTAAAATTACCATTTTATTCACATTACTCACTTCTATCTGTTATAGTTATTCTTGTGGCTATAATGATACCGATAACAGATGATATAAAGTACCTTACTTATCTAGACTACAATGCATTAACCAAAAAAGACTGATAAAAATAAAATGAGCTATACCTTGAAGGAATAGCTCATATTTATTTTAATGGATTGAATTTAATTTCTATCTGCTTTTTCTTGAACTCTTTTTTATATTTGGGGATCGGATCATATCCTCCGTTAGAAAGAGGATTACATCTTAGTATTCTCCATAAGGATAAAATAGAAGCTTTGAAGATATTGTAATTCTTATATGCATCAAGGGCATAATTCGAACAAGAAGGATGGTAACGACATGTTGGATTCTTGCCTTTGGTTGCTTGCTGATAATTTTTGATTAAATCGATTATTTTTTCTTTCATTCTATAACCTCTCTACATTTAAATAATATCATAAACACAAAAATATGTCACTATATTCGCTTAATTATGAAGTGCTAAGTCATCTGTTTTTTCAGGTCTTTTTAATGATAAACCGCAGTCAAAAATATGAATTTTTATTCATATAGGATAAAAATAGGAAAAAAAGCGATTTTAAAGGATATTTTATTGTCAAAAAAATACATTTGTGATACAATTTATTCGTGGTGATACATGTGGTAAGAGAAGATATTGTAGAGAAACTTTTTGATGTTTTTGATCAATCTGCTAGTCTGTACTATGAAAAATTAAAAATACCTTATTTAGACGGCTTGGTAAAGACTTGTGAAAACATTTTAGCTAATAGTGTAGAAACTGAAGTAGCAGAACTTGACCATGAATTACATGATTTGATTAATAGTATTGAAGTGATTGAGTTTGAAAAGGAAGAAATTAGAAAAGCATTTCAATATTCTTGTCTAAGAGGACTTAAGCATCAAGGAATTTCAAATCAAATGATTACTCCAGAGAGTATCGGAATCTTTTTCGGGTACTTAGTTAATAAACTTTATGATGTCAAAAACTTATCCATTCTTGATCCTTTAGTTGGTTCAGGTAATTTGCTGGCAGGTTTAGCAAATAATCTCGAACAAGAAGTAATGCTTTTCGGAGTTGATAATAACTATGAATATTATAAGCTTTCACAAGCTTTGATGGGTATGCTGGATTATCAAGAAAATATCTTTTATCAAGATATTTTAAGTTTTGAAAATCTTGAAGTGGATTTGATTGTTACCGATTTTAGCGGTATAGAAGAAAAAGATATATTCCAGATTATCAAACATCTGAATTTATTGCTAAAGGATAACCGTTTCTTGATAAGTGTTATCGATAATAGTTTTTTCGATAATGATTTAATTAAAGAATTCATCTATGAAGTTAAAGATAAGTGGCATTTTTTCGGAATGATAGTTTTGCCGGAAATGCTACTTAGAACCTCAAGAAAAAGCATATTTATGTTACAAAAAATCGGAAATGATTTTATCAGACCAGACAAATTTTTAGTAACCGATTTACCTGATTTTAATGATGAGAATAAAATGATTAAAGTAATCAGTCAACTTAACGATTGGTTTAAAAATACAAATTTTTTAAGAGTGAGGGATAACAATGAATAAAATAATGGCAGTTAATGCAGGAAGTTCTTCTTTAAAATTTCAATTATTGGAGATGCCAAGCGAAAGATTAATTACAAGCGGTATTGTTGAAAGAATCGGAATGAAAAATTCTGTTTTTGCAATTAAGGTTAACGGAGATAAGATTGAAGAAACAAGTGATATAGACAACCATGCAGAAGCTGTAAATATATTGTTAAAGAAGTTAATTGAACATGATATCATCGCTAATTATGATGAAATTTCTGGAGTTGGTCACAGAGTTGTTCATGGTGGAGATAAAATTGCTGAATCTTTAGTTTTAGGTGATGCTGAAATTGAGTATCTAGAAAGTATAATTGATTTAGCCCCACTACATTTAGGACCAAACTTAACTGGTATTAAAGCTTTTAAAGAAGTCTTGCCAAATGTTAAACATGTAGGAGTTTTCGATACAGCTTTCCATCATACAATGCCAGAAGAATCATATCTATATGCTGTCCCATATGATTGGTATGAAAGATACCAAGTTAGAAAATACGGTTTTCACGGAACATCTCATAAGTATGTATCTCATCGTACTGCAGAAATTATGGGAAAGAAACCGGAAGAAGTGAACGTTATCGTTGCTCATATCGGAAATGGAGCGTCAATTTGTGCTGTTAAGCAAGGAAAATCAGTTGATACTTCAATGGGCTTCACACCGCTAGAAGGTATTCCTATGGGAACGAGATCAGGAAATATCGATCCAGCAGTTATTGAATATATGATGAACAAAAAGAATAAGTCAGTTAAGGAAATCACCAACTATTTAAATAAACAATCGGGATATATCGGCGTCTCTGGAATTTCTTCGGATTCAAGAGATTTAGTTGCAGAAGCTGAAAAAGGAAATCATAGAGCAGCTTTAGCTATTGCTGTACAGGCTAAAAGAATTGCTGATTATATTGCTAGTTATTATGTTTATATGGGTGGGGCTGATGCGATAGTTTTCACAGCTGGTATCGGTGAAAATGCTAAAACTACAAGAGCTGACATAGTAAATCGTTTAAGCGCTTTAGGAGTTAAGATTGATGACGAAAGAAATAATTGTCGAGGAGTTGAAAGATTGATTTCTACCGACGATTCAAAAATTAAAGTTTTCGTAATACCAACAAATGAAGAAGTTATGATTGCTAGAGACACAATGGCTTTACTATAATAAATAAAGAATAAAACCTCCTTTTAAGTATTATTTGATAAAAGGAGGTTTTTTTATGAAGTTTTTTACATATCTTGTACTACCGTTTTTTTATGCTTTAATAGGCAACTATATAAGAATTGACGAACTAGAATTTAGACAAGTAAAAGTTGAGTATGGAAATTTTATAGAAAATAATGATTCGGACGGATATTTTAAGATATTAGATAAAAGTGATGATATGCTTATCAAAGAAGTATTTTATGATAGTAATGCAAATGATTATTTTCGATATCTTGCTATTGTAGATAAGACTTCTTTTTTAGTTGTTTGTGATTCGTTTTATTTTAGTGAAGAGTATACAATGCCAGTTTATCGTGATTCAGTCATACTTAAATATAATCTAGATGGAGTACTGTTGGATAAAATACCATTAAATCAAAGACCAAGTGAATATCATAATCATAATAATTTATTGATTTTAGGCAGTTTAGAAGATCATATAATAATTGATAAAGATTTGAAGATTATTGATTCAATTCAAGAAAGCTATACAGTCACAGCCTCATTTAATTATCAATATCAAGGTCAGGCCTATATAAACAATACAATTGTAGATAACTTAATTATTGAATATCCCGGACATTATGATATCAAAATAATCGATGGTGGTTATTCCTTCGAATTCAATGTTACAGTCGAAGCTGATTACAAAATATTAGGGCAAAAATATGTTGAAGGATATTTAGGAGAAGTTTCTTTCTTTAGTTTTGGTGAATTGTTATTGAATGGACAGCCATATAATATTGGTGCATCTATCAGTGAAGTTGGTGAGTACCATATGGTAATTGTTGGAGAAAATGATTACCGAAAAGATGTTTATTTCACAATACTTCCTGATATAAGTTATAATGACGGGGAAGTAGAAGGACAACTCATAATAGATTCTAGTTTTGATAAGCCAATTAGAATCTATAGCAATGCCCAATCGATGTTTCTAAATGGTGTTTTTTACAATTCTGGTTTTATCAATAATGTGGGTTCTCATAAAATAGAATTTTACGGAGTGAATGGGTATGTTTTAGAACTGACCTTTAATATCTTGCCAAAAATATCCGGCTTAGAAAATGATAGAGCTTATGAAAATGTTAGTTTCAATGTTTTTGGAGAAGCTTTGTTGAATGGGAGCTTAATTACAGGTGAAATTTCTCTTTTTGAACCAGGAGATTATCGATTGGATCTTTTGTTTAATGGTGAAGTATACGAAACCTATAATTTTCAGATACTGGAGCAAGAAGTTATAGAAACAGAAAAAGAGATTGATTATTCTGAATATTTTAAATATATTTTTGTTCTTGTTGCCTTGATAGGCGGTGTGTTAATTTTAAGGAAAAGATAATTATTTTCACTATGGTTATGTTATAATAATTTTGGTGAATATAATGATTGATTTTGAAATTTATTTGCAAAGTTCATATTCTTTTAATGGTAGTTTGATTGACATAGAGAAGGCTGTAGAAAAAGCAGCCTCTTTTGGTTTTAAAACCCTTGGACTTGCGGATATCAATCACATGTATGGTATTGTTAAATTTTATCGAGCTTGTCTAAAAAATGGTATTAAACCGTTGTTGGGATTAGAAGTTTTAGTCGATGACGAAAACTTCAAAGAACAGAATCTTCTTCTCTATGCCAAAAATGATTTTGGTTATAAAAACCTAATTAAAATCAGCTCGTATCTAGGCGATGGCAATAAAACCTTACCGGTTGAGGTATTAGAAAATTACGCTAAAGGTATTATTGGAGTTATAGTGACTGATAGCGGTCCTTTTGCAGAGGCGATTTATAGTGACAAGTTAGAAGTGGCAGAAGATATTATGCATAAGATTTCCGATGGCTTAGAAAGCTTGTTTTTAGGCTTAGATCTAAGAGATTATAGCGCTGAAATAAAAATAGTTCCAAGGTTAGAGGAATTAGGTAAAACAGTTATTATCAATAATGTTTTATATTTGGATAAGGATGATAAAGAAGCATCTACTATCTTACGGAAAATCTTGCAAAAAGATTATGATAATCAAGGTTTTTTTGAAAGAGACAACCTTGAACTAAATCTTAAAAATAAAGATGATTTAGACAAACTATACAAAAATTACCCTATAGCAATAAAAAACACTTTGGAAATGATTGAGGAATGCAACGTAGTACTCGATTTTTCTTCTTTACATTTGCCGAAATATCCTCTAGAGAATGAAAGCTCAAAAGATAAGTTAAGAGAATTAACCAATAAAGGTTTAATTAGAAGACTTAAACAAAAGAGTGCTTATAAAGAAAAGTATCAAGAATATAAAGAACGGTTAGAGTATGAGTTAAGTATCATCGAGAAAATGAATTATGAAGATTATTTCTTGATTGTTTGGGATTTTGTTTTATATGCAAAGAAATCGGGAATTTTGGTAGGACCGGGCAGAGGTTCTGCAGCTGGATCTTTAGTGGCTTATGTTTTAGGAATTGTTGATGTTGATCCTCTTGAGTTTGATCTTTATTTTGAGAGATTCTTAAATCCGGAAAGAATTACAATGCCGGATATTGATATGGATTTTCCGGATGACAGACGAGATGAAATAATTAAATATGTTGTTGATAAATATGGGCCAGAAAGAGTGGTTTCAATTATCACCTATGGTACTTTTCAGGGTAAATCAGCAGTTAGAGATGTGGCCAGAATATTAGGTATTTCTAATACTATAGTTGATGATATCACCAGTAAAATCTCAGAAACCGATAACTCAATTGAAGAATATAAGAAGCAATATCCAAAAAAATATCAGTATTATATCAATAATCCTGAGATTAATCAATTGCTTCAAATCGCTATGAAATTAAACGGTTTATGTAGACATACATCTACTCACGCTGCAGGTATCATAATAACTGAGAATAGTATCCACGACTTTTCACCAACGCAAGTTGGCTTACTTAATATGTTGCAAACTCAATATGAAGCAAGTGATTTAGAACATCTTGGTCTTCTGAAGATTGACTTTTTGGGTATTAGAAATCTATCAATGATTTCTGAAACCATAGAGTTGATTAAGAAGAATGAGAATGTTGACATTGATATATATAAAATACCTTTAGATGACAAACTAACATTCAAATTGCTTCAAAATGTCAATAGCATCGGTATTTTCCAACTTGAGTCAGAAGGCATGATGAGTTTGATGAGACAAATGCAAATAGACAAGTTTGAGGATATAGCAACTTGTATATCCTTGCACAGGCCTGGCCCAATGGAAAATATTCCTAGTTTTATCAGAAGAAGAAATCAAGAAGAAAGAATAACTTATCTAGATTTTGATTTATTGCCGATTTTAAAGGATACTCAAGGTATAATCGTTTATCAAGAGCAGATTATGAAAATCGCTAATAAGTTTGCAGGATATTCATTAGGTGAAGCCGATGTTTTAAGAAGAGCTGTTAGTAAGAAAAATAGAGAAACATTAGAAAAGGAAAGAACTAAGTTCGTTGAAGGCGTAATAAAGAATGGTTACACTGAGGATACGGGTAACCAAATATATGATTATATAGTAAAGTTTGCTAATTATGGTTTCAACAAAAGTCATGCTGTGGCATATAGCTATATAGCTTATTGGATGGCTTATCTAAAGGCTAATTACTCCAAGTATTTCTTAGCTGTATTATTGAATGCTCAGATCGGTTCTGTTGTAGGAACGAAGAAATATATCATGGAGTGTCAAAAACTAGATATCAAGATATTGCCGCCGAGAATAAATAAATCTAGAGATACCTATATGTTTGAAGGAAACAATTTAAGGTTTCCATATAAAGCTATTAAAAGCATTGGAGATGTAATGGCAAAGAATATAAGCGCCATTCAGCAAGAAAAAGAAGTTGATAGCTTTATAGACTTCATTGAGAGATCAAAAGAAGTTAACAGTAATGTTATTGAGGCTTTGATTTTCTCTGGAGTCTTTAATGACTTCGGTTTAAATAAGAAAACTTTGATTCAAAATGTTAGTAATGTCCAAAATTACATTTCCTTTGGCAAAAGAGGAGTATTCAAGTATGTAGAATATTCAGAGTATGACTTTGAGTTCTTACAAAATAAAGAAAAAGAATTATTAGGTGTTAATTTTGAGTATCATCCAATTCATAAATATCAAAATATTATTAAGAACAATAAATACTTAACTTTATCTGATGTTTTAGATTCTCGTGATAATAACTTAAAATTTGTCGCTGTAATTTCAAGAGTAAAGAAGCACCAAACGAAGAATGGCGAAGATATGGCTTTTGTTGATTTAGAGGATGAAATCAATACTGTTGGCGGAGTAGTTTTTCCAAAGTTATATCAAAGAATGAATATAGTTCAAGGCAAAGTTTATTTAGTTTTTGGAAAAATGGATTATAATAGAAGTCGTCAGTCAATTATTATTGACGATTTAAGATTGATTGAGAGGTAAATAAAATGAAAATAGCTGTTTTGACATCCGGTGGAGATGCACCGGGAATGAATGCTTGCGTTAGAGCCGTAGTTAGAAGTGCAATAAATTATGGTTTTGAAGCATATGGCGTTTTTGATGGATATAAAGGTTTAGTTGAAGGAAAAATTAAAAGAATGGAGCGTAATGATGTCGGACAAATCTTGAACAGAGGCGGAACAATCTTAGGCTCTTCAAGACTTGAATCTTTTAAAGAAGAAAAAGTAAGACAAATTGCTGTCGATAATCTAAAGGCTTTAGGAATTGATAATCTTGTATGTATCGGTGGTGATGGTACTTTCAGAGGTGCTATGGCATTAAATCAAATGGGGATTAATTGTGTTGGCATTCCTGGAACTATTGATAATGATATCGCTTCTACAGAGTTTACCATTGGGTTCTTTACAGCTCTAGACACCGCAATTGACGCGATTGATAAGTTAAGAGATACATCTTTCTCTCATCAAAGATGTACGGTAGTAGAGGTAATGGGCAGAAACTGCGGTGATTTATCGATTTTTTCCGGAATTGCGACAGGAGCGGAAATAGTAATTACTAAAGATACTGGCTATAACGAAGAAGATATCTTAAAACAAGTCCAAAAAGCTCAGAAAATGGGTAAAAGGCATTTGATTGTAGTGGTTGCCGAACATATAACCGATGTTAAAGTATTGGCAGAAAAGATTCAAGCAAACTCAGATTATGAGTCAAGGGCTACTGTATTGGGTTATATACAAAGAGGTGGAACTCCAAGTGCTTTTGATCGGGTTTTGGCAAGTAAAATGGGTGTTCATGCTGTTGATTTACTTAGTGAAGGTAAAGGTGGATTTGCAGTTTATACCAAGAGCCTTGATGTCAGTCATACCGAAATTGATAAAGCTCTAACCCAAGACAATAAACCAAGTGATTTGTACAAGTATTTAGCGAAATTGAACTAAAAATATAATAAAATAATAAAAGAATTAGTTATCTCTTAACTAATTCTTTTTGTTTGTTTATCTGAAAAGTAGTAGATTGATTTTTCTTTTTCAAGGTATATTACAACAATATAACCTGATTTATAATGAGACACTAAGGCATATTTATATAATAAATCAATTGGATATTTTTGATTATAAAAGAAGAATTCTCTCAATACTTCTTGTTTATTTACTTGGTTGTCCCAGTAAATCTTAGGTTTGATATTGTTATATAGTAAGTAATCCAATTTTAAACAGTCGTCAATTTCATGATTATATATATTATCTTCAATCAGATAATTTTTTAAGTTTACAAACAAGTCCGATAGTTGATACTTTGTTAACGGTATGTTCTTTCCTTCATGATAATTGTAAAATTTGAGGAAAAAATCAAACGGTTTAAAACCTTTGGAAATAATTGATTTAATCGTGTTGTTCATAAAGCTTTTATTCCAGTATATTTCAAGTATTGTTTCGACTTTATGTATAATTTTTAGCTCTTCCTTGGTTATAAACATATTTTCGATAATTTCATAAGGAGAGCCATCATCAAACTTGTATTTATATAAATCAGATTCTCTTCTAATTTTAGTACCTTTCAACATCTTCAAAAACCCTAGTTGTAGTTCAAGAGGGAAAAGCAGAAAGATTTCATTGAAAGTATTTTTAAAGCTTTCTAAATCTTCATAAGGCAATCCGGCTATGAGATCAAGATGTAGTATTACATTAGTTTCTTGTAAAGATTTTATATTGGCAATTAATTTTTCCGTGTTTTGTTTTCTGTCAATTGCCCTATTCACTATTGGATTGGTTGATTGAATACCCAGTTCGAAACGGATGTAATTTGGTTTCAAATTGTCTTTTAGGTAATCGATAATATCTTTGTGCAAAACATCTCCGTTTATTTCAAACTGAAATATTGTTTTGGGATAGTCTTTACTAATTAGTTTTTCAAAAAATCTTAACGCAATACTTTTATTGGCGTTGAATGAACGGTCAAGAAATTTTATTGTTCTAGCGCCTTTGCTTATCAAGTGATCAATATCGGAAAAAACCTTTTCCATATCGAAAAATCTCAATCCCTTTTCTAAAGATGCCAAACAGTAACTACATTTATATGGACAACCTCTAGAAAGTTCAACATATTGGATTTTGTTTTTTATGTCTTTGTAATCATCTTCGAAATAGTATGGTGATTTTAAACTGTTTAAATCCTCGATTTGATCTGATTCGGTCTTGATAATTTCATCCTTATATATATATGCAAGATTTGGGACTGAATCAAAATCGCTTTTTTTATGAATCGCATTTATTAACAAGTTGAAGCTTACTTCACTTTCTCCAGTTAAGATGAAATGAGCTAGCTCATTTGTAAGATATGAGTCATATTCATAGCTGATTTCGGGTCCGCCAAGAATTATGGTCTTATTTTGGTAGTTAGTTTTTATGTGATTTAGCAGTTCTATAATGATTTCGATATTCCAAATGTAACAACTAAAACCAATAATATCATATTGGTCTATTTTCATGTTATTAATAATTTGATCCAATTTATCCTTGATGGTAAACTCAATTATATCTGTATCATAATCGCAATTAGCTTTTAAGTATCTAATCGCAAGATTTGGATGGATAAATTTTGAGTTTATACCTACTAGAAGTATTTTCATAGAATTTCACCTATTACTATTTTATCAATTTAATCAATAAATAACCAGTTGATTTGATTATATGTTATACTAATACCGGTGATTAAATATGGAAAAATTTATACTTAAATCTGATTATATGCCAATGGGTGATCAACCCAAGGCTATTGAACAGTTGATTGATAATCTAAATACCGGAGTCAAAGAACAGGTTTTATTGGGAGCTACCGGAACTGGTAAAACCTATACGGTAGCTAACGTTATTCAGGAGGTCAACAGACCTACTTTAGTTTTGGCTCATAACAAAACCTTAGCAGGTCAACTTTATTCCGAGTTAAAAGCGCTCTTTCCTGAAAATAGGGTTGAGTATTTTATTTCTTACTATGATTATTATCAGCCGGAAGCTTATGTTCCAGGTGCTGATATCTACATTGAAAAAGACGCTTCCATCAATGATGAAATTGATGAGCTTAGACATGCTGCCACATCTTCTTTATTAGAAAGAAGAGATGTCATTATTGTAGCCAGTGTTTCTTGTATTTATGGTATTGGCGACCCTGAGGTTTATAAGGCAGGGATGGTTACTTTAAGAAAGTCTGAAAACATGGCTAGAGAAGAACTTTTAAACCGGTTAATCGATATTTTATATGTTAGGAATGACATGGATTTTGTTAGAGGAAGTTTTAGAGTTAGAGGCGATGTGGTTGAAATATTGCCCCCATATAATAAAACAAAGGGCATAAGAATTGAATTTGATTTTGATGAAATAAAAAGAATAAGAGAGTTTAATATTGTTTCGGGCGAAATATATAAGGACTATGAAATATTATCTTTATTCCCGGCTTCACATTTCTTGACCGATAATGATAAGCTTGAAGAAGCGTTAAGAAGAATTAAAGAAGAGCTAATTGAAAGAGTCAAGTATTTTAAAGATAACAATAAACTATTGGAAGCCGAAAGGATCGAACAAAGAACATTATATGATTTGGAAATGTTAAGAGAAATGGGAACTGTGGCTGGAGTGGAAAACTACTCAAGACATTTAGCTTTAAGAGGTGAAGGGGAAACTCCTTCCACCCTTATTGATTTCTTTCCTGATGATTTCCTTTTGATTGTTGATGAGTCACACGTTACTTTGCCTCAAGTAAGAGGGATGTATAACGGCGATAGATCAAGAAAACAAACTCTAGTAGATTACGGATTTAGATTGCCTAGCGCTATGGATAATAGACCTTTAAACTTTGATGAGTTCAACGAGAAGATTAATCAAGTTATCTATGTGTCCGCAACACCAGGAGATTATGAGCTTGAAAGAAGTGATTATGTAATTGAACAAATCATTAGGCCGACCGGTTTGGTAGATCCGATTGTTGAAGTTAGAGAGTCCATGAATCAAATTGACGATTTATTAACTGAGATTAATAGAACTATCAACAGAAAAGAAAGAACTTTAATAACCACACTTACGATAAAAATGAGCGAAGACTTGACGAACCACTTGAAATCATTAGGTTATAAGGTCGGTTATTTACACTCTAAAGTCAAATCTTTGGAAAGAATGGAAATAATCAGGAAGTTAAGATTGGGTGAATATGACATTTTAGTTGGAATCAATCTATTAAGAGAAGGTTTAGATTTGCCTGAAGTTTCTTTGATTGCAATTTTAGACGCTGATAAAGAAGGTTTCTTAAGAAGCGAAAAATCATTGATCCAAACTATTGGCCGTGCCGCTAGAAATGTTAACGGTCATGTCATAATGTATGCTACTAATATTACTCAATCAATGCAAAAAGCGATTGATGAGACCAACAGAAGAAGATCAATCCAGGAAAACTATAACAAAATCAATTCAATCATACCAAAAACAATTCTTAAGAGCATACCGGATTCGATATCAATTAAAACTGAAGCTAATCAAGATTCATATGATTTTGATAAGTTAAGCAGAAAAGAAATTGAAAAGAATATTGAAATGTTAGAAAGACAAATGATGGTTTATGCAAAAGAATTAGACTTTGAACAAGCTGCAAGAATCAGAGATTTAATCTTTGAATTGAAGAAAAATATATAAAATTAAACTAAAAATTAATAAAATTAAACTAAAAAGCCAAAAAAATTGGCTTTTTTTATTAAAAAATTAAAAAAAATAATAAAAATGCTTGACAATAAAAAAACCTTTGATATAATTAAGGTGTAAGTTGATAAAATTAATATTTCAACTCAAAAAAATAAAAAAGATTAAATTAACACTTAAACCCATTTTTATTAAGAGGGGGGAAATAAAAATGAAAGAAAGAAATGACAAATTAGTTAGAGTTTACACATACGGTGTTTGTCCACAACAGTATTGGGATCAATTATACACAGATAGATGCAAACCTTGCAAAAACAAATAATCAGATAATTAAATTATATAGGAGGATCATTATGAAAAATATCATGAAAAGACTTAACAGTATTGTCAAGTGGAATGACATGACAAGACCTGTCAATCAAGATTTATCACCGGAAGGATATTGGGAGAGAGTATATGCTAACAGAGAAAACATCAAATAGAAATAAATACATCAGCTTAAGCATAACAATTATAATAACATTATTCATATTCTCTATGTCTTTGTTCTCAGGAACCGAGTCAGGAGAAATGAGTTCGGGTTTAAGTGTTAATGTAAAATCGCTTCTCGATTCAGTATTTGTTAACAACACCATTCCTTTATCAACAATTCATACAATTGTTAGAAAAGGTGCTCACGTTTTTGAATACATGGTACTGGGAATCTCGTATTTCTTTACAGCTAGGGAATGGAGATTATCAATTCTAAAGGTTTTGGTTTTGGGATTATTAACAGCTACAATAGATGAACTATTACAAAATATACCTTTAGATAGAGCAGCTAGTGCAGTAGATATATTCTTATATGACTTTGGAGGATTTATACTAGGATTTGGTTTGTTGCTTTTAATTTTTAACAAGCGGACAAAGATGACAGATCTAGAAGTGTTAAATAAGCTTCAATCAAAGGAATTATCACCTAGAAAAGCATATAAATATATTTATAATAATGAAAAATATTTAAGATTTACTAACAATGCTCATTTTGTTAAGTTGAAGATCATTATACCTGACGAAAAAAAGGTAACGAAATTTTTAAGCGTTTTATTCTTTTTGCCAATACCTTTAGTTATTTTTAACATCGCTATACCATTTATTAAATTTGATGATAAAGATATGCCAATATCAAAAACTGAACTTTTAAAGATAGTAAATTCAAAAGGTGTTAAGGTAAAAGTAAACGCTCATACAAAAGAAAAAATAATAATTAAAACAATATAAAAATTAAAAGGAGACGAAAAATGAAACTAGATTTTAAAGAAGATTTAAGAAAATCAATCGAAGAGGATATCAAAAAATCATTTAACATGAAAGGTCACAAACAATCATCAAAAAAATATCCGGTAATATCAGAATGTCCTGTATGTCATCACGATCTTGAAGTTGTTCAATTAGCTTGTAGTCATTGTTCAACCGAAATCAAAGGTCAATTCACATTGTCAAAATTCAATTACTTGGATACTGAAAAACTTTACTTCATTGAAGTATTCGTTAAGAATCGCGGAAATATCAAAGCGATAGAAAAAGAAATGGGTTATTCTTACCCAACAATTAAGAAGATGTTGGATGATGTAGTTGTAGGCTTAGGTTATCAATTAGATGGTAAGGAAGAAAAGGAAGAAAAAGAAGATGAAACTCCTGATACATCTAGAGTAGAAATTTTAGAAAAAATAGATAAAGGCGAAATTACACCTGAAGAAGCAGCAGAACTGCTAGCGAAATTAAAATAAGGAGGAAAATAAAATGGCAAGAAATAATGATTTAAAAGCAGAAAGACTAAAAATATTGGATTTATTATCAAAAAATGTAATTAACGCTGAACAAGCAGAAAAATTATTAAACTCACTAGGAGCTAGTGAAGAAAAAGAAGAGTATCCTGTTCAAAATAAAAAGAACCAATTCAGAATGCTAAAGATCCTCGTTGATTCAGCTGATGGCGATGAAGTCAGAGTTGAATTACCAATTGAATTCGCAAAACTTTTGAAAAGCAAAAAGATTATGAAAGTTGATACAGCAGACTTTGATTTAGACATTGATGAACTTATTGGCATGATTAATTCTGGGGTTGTAGGTGAAATTGTTAATGTTAAATCAGCTGATGGAGATATAGTTAAAATTCTTGTTGAATAGAGAACATCATGGAAAACAAAGTGAATGTATTTAAAAACAAGAACTATGCATTACTGTTTTATGGAGTATTAGTTTCAAATGTAGCACACATATTATTTAATTTTGTGATGAGTCTATATGTTCTAAGAATAGCTAAGGAGGTATATGGTGAGACATATGCGCCTTTAGTTCAAGGGATATATTTGGGAGTCACCGGATTAGTCTTATTAGTTTTTATGCCTTTTGGAGGGGTGTTGGCCGATAGGATAAATAAAGTTAGAATAATGTATTTAACGGATTATATAAGAGGCTTTGTGATACTTTCAGTAGGATTGATTATCTTTATCGATCCCAGTTCAAGTATCAAGTTAATTGCATTATTCGCAATGAATGTGATTTTGGGATTAAACTCAGCCTTTTTCAATCCAGCCAGCGGATCGCTATTGAAATTTATCGTTACTGAAGATGAGTTACCTCAAGCGTCAAGCTTGTTGCACGGGTCGATGAGTTTGCAAAATATAGCTGGTTTGATATTGGGCGGAATAATGTTTTCAGCGTTAAATATTTATGTAATCTTTTTTATAAATGGTTTAGCATATCTGATTTCGGCGGTTACTGAGATGTTTATCAAGTATAATCATAATAGTCATCGAGAAGATAAAGAAGTTAAGGTCTTTCAGGAAATTAAAAGCGGAATCAAGTATTTGTACAACTACAAGGCTATGTTCAGTTTATTGTTGATGGCTTTAACTCTTAACTTCTTTACCGTTCCAATCATAAATAATGCTTTTCCGTACTTTATAGACTATGGACTAAGCTCAGAAACCAATTATTTATTTGCTAGTTTCTTAACGGTTGAGAACTGGTATTCAGTTATTTTAATTTGTTTCTCAGTAGCAGGTATAATTATGGCGGTTATTCTCGCAAAAGCCCCAAAAAAAGAAAGCTATGGAAATGCTTTAATGGGATCCATCTTTGCTTTTGGTGTAGCAATAGCATTTATGGCTTCAGTTATGATTCTTTATTATTTAGGTTATTTATCAATAGACATAACTTTGATACTTACCGTTGTTTCTTGTCTGATTGCCGGTTTAGCTTCAACAAAATTCAATGTCCCGGTTCAAATCATTATGCAAAACAATATTGATCATAATCAACTTGGTAAAGTAGTTAGTGTATCAAATGTTATGTCTCAAGCATTAATTCCTTTTGCCTCATTAATGGCAGGATTTGTAATATCGCAATTTTCTATTATCTCTTTATATATATTATGCACAGTTGGACTTGGTATAGTTATTTTGATTTATTATAAAAAGAAAACATACGTCCAATTGTAGAAAGCCAGTTGATTCTGGCTTTTTATTTTTTAACTTACATTGTTTTCGCAAAATGTGGTATAATAAATTGAGACTTATGTGCTTTTTTATTATAGACAAGAAAGGGTAAGAAATGTCGGAGAATAATATATTTGTTGTTAGAGCAGTGGATTTAACTCACGATGGATTAGGTGTAACTAAGCTAGAAGATGGTTACACAGTTTTTGTTGAGGATTTGTTAAAGGGAGAAGCTGCTAAAATTGAAGTTATAGAAAGAAAGAAAAGTTATGGATTCGGAAAAGTTATAGAAAGACTCAACCGAAGTCCATATCGACAAGCTCCGAAATGCAAGCATTTTTTTGAATGCGGTGGTTGCGAGTTAATGCATATGGACTATGATGTTCAATCTGCTTTTAAAAAGTATCGTTTAGAGCTAATGATAAAAAAACTAGATCAAGCCGATATAATTGTGGAAGACATTATTACTATGGTAAACCCTTATCATTATCGAAATAAAGTAGAAATCAAGTTCTCTCAAGGCGAAAAGGGTATTATGGCTGGTTTCTTTAAAGCAAAGTCACATCATGTAGTGAATTTGCAAGAATGCCATATAATGCAAAAGAAATCATTTGAACTTTTAAACTTAATTAGGAATTTAGCTAATCAATTTAATGTAAAGGCCTTTAATTTAACTGATAATTCTGGAGTTTTAAAGTCAGCGGTTATTAGAGAATCAAGCAAATATAAAGAAATTTCAATTCTTTTCAATATTGCTACTGATGAAATACCACATGAAGCAGAATTTGTTGAGAGCATTATTAAGAATATTCCTGAAGTTGTCGGTATTGGCGTTTCTAAAACATTAGATGAAAGTCCTTTTTCTGATGAAGAAATCAGAGTTGTTCATGGTAGAGACTATATAAAAGATGAAATCTTAGGTAAACAGTTCGAGATTGGCTTTAGATCTTTCTTCCAAGTAAATACTTTACAAGCTGAAAGACTTTATAAAAAAGTTATTGAATTCGCCAGATTTTCCGGAAACGAAAGAGTCATTGACGCTTATAGCGGCATTGGTTCAATTGCACTTTCAATCTCAGATAAAGTTGGAAAAGTTTTCGGTGTAGAAATTATTAAGTCAGCTGTTGATGATGCAAAAAGAAATGCAAGACTAAACGGAGTAAAGAACGCTTTATTTGAATTAGGTAACATTGATAAAGTATTAGAAAAGTGGAAAGGTTTCAATTTTGATTGCATTATAATTGACCCTCCTAGAAAAGGTTGCTCAAAAGAACTTCTTAATACGATTATTAAAATGAAGTTTCCTAAAGTTATTTATATTTCGTGTAATCCAGCTACTTTAGCTAGAGATTTGGATTATTTACTAAAGAACAATTATTCAATTAACAGAATAGCTCCTGTGGATATGTTCCCTCAGACTAGTCACGTTGAGAGTGTCACATTGCTTTCTTTAAAAAAGGCATAACAAAGCCATT